>JAZUBW010000116.1:0-20301 GCA_045638785.1 Faecousia sp. | reverse complement strand
TCTCCCCACGCTTCCAACATCGGCGGCATCCTGGCCTATGAGATCGCCCAGCCCCTGGGCATCCCTTCCTACATTTACGATGCTGTTACCTCTGCCGAGCTGCCCCACCTGGCCCGCATTACCGGTATGCCCCAGGTCTACCGCAACTCCTTCTGCCATGCCCTGAACTCCCGTGCCCAGGCCATCCGCTATGCCGGTCAGATTGGCAAGGACTATAAGGACCTGCGTCTGATCGTTGCCCACCTGGGCGGCGGTATCTCTCTGTCTGTCCACCAGGACGGCCGTATCGTGGAGACCATCGGTGACGATGAAGGCCCCTTCTCTCCTGAGCGTGCCGGTGGCATTCCTGCCCTGGAACTGATTAAAATGTGCTTCAGCGGCAAGTACACCCAGGCCGACATGAAGAAGATGATGCGCGGTAAGGGCGGCATGATGGCTTACCTTGGCACCAGCGATGCCCGTGTCATTGAAAAGATGATTGCCGATGGCGATCAGAAGGCCAAGGAGATCTATGAGGCACAGGCCTACCAGGTAGCCAAGGGCATCGGTCTGCTGTCTGCCACCATGAAGGGCAAGGTCGACGCCATCATCCTCACCGGCGGCATGGCTTATTCCAAGACCCTGACCGCCTGGATCGAAGAGTATGTTTCCTACATCGCCCCTGTGGTGGTGCTGGCTGGTGAGAACGAAATGGAAGCCCTGGCCTTCGGCGGTCTGCGACTGCTGGCTGGCGAGGAAGAAGCCAATGTTTATACTTTACCGGAGGGATATCACGTATGATTAACGAATCCATGTATCAGCTGGGCAGCAAGCCCTCTTGCATCCGCGAACTGTTTATGTATGGCATGAAGCAGGCTGCTGTGGTTGGCAAGGAGAACGTTTATGACTTCTCCATCGGCAACCCTTCCGTGCCCGCCCCTCAGGCTGTTACCGATGCCTTCCGGGCTCTGACCGCCCAGGAAGACACCCTGGCCATCCACTCCTATACCCCCGCCGGCGGCGCTCCCGATGCCCGCAAGGCTGTTGCTGACAACCTGGCTATGCGTACCGGTATGCTGGTGCGTCCCGAAAACATCTTCTTCACCTGCGGTGCTGCTCCTGCTCTGGTGAGCGTGCTGCGTGCCCTGGCTGTGGAAAACTCCGAAATCCTGGCCATTACCCCCTATTTCCCCGAGTATCGACCCTTCATCGAGTTCTCCGGCAGCAAGTTTGTTGCTGTTCCCGCTGATATGGAGAACTTCCAGATCAACTTTGCTGAGCTGGAGAAGCTGATCAATGCCAATACCCAGGCCATCATCGTCAACTCTCCCAACAACCCCTCTGGCGCCGTTTACAGCCATGAGACCCTCAGCACCCTGGCCAAGCTGCTGAAGAGCAAGTCCAAGGAGTATGGTCATCCCATTTACATCATCGCTGACGAGCCCTACCGTGAGCTGACCTATGATGATGCCTATGTCCACTACATCCCCGACATCTATCCCAACACCATCATCTGCTATTCCTACTCCAAGGTCTTCAGCCTGCCCGGCGAGCGTATCGGTTACTTCTTCATTCCCGATTGCGTCCAGGACGGCGAGCGCCTGTTCGCTGCTGCTGCCGGCGCTGCCCGTATCATGGGTCATGTCTGCGCACCCTCCCTGCAGCAGCAGGTGGTCCGTGTCTGCGCCGATGTGAAGCCTGACCTGACCGAGTATGACCGTAACCGTACCGTGCTGTATGATGCGCTGACCTCCTACGGCTACACCTGTGTCAAGCCCCAGGGTGCCTTCTACCTGTTCGTCAAGGCCCCCTACGGCACTGCCAAGGAATTCTCCGACCGTGCCAAGCTGGAGAACCTGCTGATCGTTCCCGGTGACGACTTTGGCTGCCCCGAGTATTTCCGGGCCAGCACCTGCGTCAGCTACGAGATGATCAAGCGCAGCCTGCCCGTCTTCAAGAGACTGATCGAGGAAAAGTAATGTTCAAAAAACAGCCACCGATCCCGGTGGCTGTTTTTTGCTTTTTTATGCCAGCAGCTTTTGCAGCAAGGTCAGCAAGGCGGCAACTTCTTCCTCGGTGGTATGCCAGGCGGTGACGAAGCGGATACAGCTATGGCCTTCGTCGATCTTGCTCCAGAACTCAAATTCCACCTGCTCCTGCAGGGTAGCAATCACATCTGTGGGCAGGATGGGGAAGAGCTGATTGCTGGGACTGTCGATGAACATGGGGATGTTCATGGCCTGCAGACCTTCCCGCAATTGCCGTGCGGCGGACATGGACTGATTTGCCAGTTCCATGTACAGGCCATTTTCCAGGGCGGCGATATACTGCACACCCAGCAGCCGACCCTTGGCCAGCATGGCGCCCTGCTGCTTCAAACATCTGCGGAAGGAGGGCATGAGAGCAGGATTTGTGATTACCAGGGCTTCACCAAACAGCAGACCGTTTTTGGTGCCGCCAATGGTGAAAGCGTCGCAGAAAGCGGCGTAATCGGCAAAGTCTGTGTCGGAAACTGCCATGGCGCAGGCCAGACGAGCTCCGTCGCAGTACAGGTACAGATTCCATTCGTCACAAACCGCCCGCAGGGCTTCCAATTCGGCCCGGCTGTAGACCGTGCCCAGCTCCGTGGTGTTGGAAATGTAGACCACCTTGGGTGCGGCGGCAGTTTCCTCCTCTGCGTAGAGCTGGCAGACGGAGCGGACAGCGTCGGGAGTCAGTTTGCCGTCCTTTGCAGGGCAGAGGTACAGGCGGTGGCCGTTGTGCTCGATAGCACCGGCTTCGTGGACCTGAATATGGCCGCTTTCGGCGCTGATGACTGCCTCCCAGGGACGCAGAAAGGCACCGATAGCGGTTTTGTTTGCCTGGGTGCCGCCCACAAGATAATGAACATCTGCCTGGGGCGCATGGCACAGAGCGCGAATGATCTCGTTGGATCTGAGGCAGTAGTGATCTACGCCGTAGCCCACGGTCAATTCCAGATTGGTTTTGCACAGCGCCTCCATAATGGCCGGATGAGCGCCGTTGGAATAGTCATTTTTGAAAAACAGCATAGGAAACCTCACTTTTCCTCCGCATGCGGCGGAAATCAAAATCTTCCCGGTCATTTTACCATAAACGCCTGCAAAGGTCAACCGCAGGAAAAAGTGGAAAATCATAAGAAAGTTGCATAATTTCCAAAAGGGTTGTTGCAAATTTTTGTGGATATGCTATAATCAATCTGTATATGTCAAAATGCGCCGTCCGGGAGACGGTAATCTTATAAAAGGATGGTTTTACATATGTTTGAACCCAAGAAGATCCAAAATGTTGTCATTGACGGCCATAGCCTGACCTTTGAGCAGTTTATCGCCGTTGCTCGTTTCGGTGCCCGGGTTGAGCTGGCACCCAGTGCCAAGGAGGCTATGCAGCGCTCCCGCGACCTGGCTGAGAAGATCTCTGCCCAGAAGCGTGTGGCCTACGGCATCACCACCGGCTTCGGTGACTTCGCTACCGTGGCTGTTCCCGATGAAATGAGCGCCCAGCTGTCCACCAACCTGATCCTCAGCCACTGCACCGGCACCGGCGATCCCTACGCCGATGAGCAGGTTCGTGGTATGATGCTGCTGCGTGCCAATGCTTTGTGCGTGGGCGTCAGCGGTGTCCGTCCCGTGCTGGTGGAAATGCTGGTGGAGATGCTCAATAAGGGCGTTACTCCCATCATCCCCCAGAAGGGTTCCCTGGGTGCTTCCGGTGACCTGGCCCCTCTGTCCCACATGGGTCTGGTGCTGCTGGGCCGTGGCATGGCCAACTACCATGGCCAGAAGCTGACCGGCGCCAAGGCCATGGAAAAGGCCGGTATCCCCATTCTGGATACCCTGGTTTCCAAGGAAGGCCTGGGCATTACCAACGGCACCTGCGCCATGACCAGCGTGGGCGCACTGAATCTGTATGACACCATTTGCGCCGCCCAGATGGCTGACCTGGTCGCTTCCCTGACCTTCACCGCTTTGACCGGCCAGCGCAACGCTTACGAAGAGCGTGTCCATACTGTCCGTGGACATAAGGGTCAGATCCAGGTCGCCAAGAACCTGCGTCTGCTGACCGATAATTCCGAGATCGTGGAGAAGAGCCAGGGCCTGCGTGTGCAGGATGCTTACGCTCTGCGCTGCATTCCCCAGGTCCACGGCGCTGTCCGTGACTCTCTGGAGTACATCCTGTCCAAGGTGGAGATCGAGCTGAACGCTGTCACCGATAACCCCCTGCTGTTCAATGAGGACGAGGCTGTTATCTCCGGCGGTAACTTCCATGGCGAGCCCATGGCGCTGCCCTTCGATTTCCTGGGCATCGCCTGCTCCGAGATCGCCAGCATTTCCGAGCGCCGTACCGAGCGTATGGTCAATGCCGCTCTGTCCAACGGCCTGACTCCCTTCCTGACCACTGTTGGCGGCGTCAACTCCGGCTTCATGATCGTCCAGTATTCCGCAGCTTCCATGGCTTCCGAGAATAAGGTGCTGGCACATCCTGCCTGCGTCGACTCCATTCCTTCTTCCGCTAACCAGGAAGACTTCGTGTCCATGGGTACCACTGCTGCCCGTAAGGCCGGTACTATCCTGCAGAACACCCTGTCCTGCCTGGCCTTCGAACTGCTGACCGCTTGCCAGGCCATCGACATCCGCCGTAACCAGCGTAGCTACGGCCAGGGCCTGTCCCCCGTGGGTGAGGCAATGTTCAACCGTGTCCGCCAGCAGGTCCGTTTCATGGATGTGGACCGTGAGATCTGGCCCGACATCGAGGCTGTGGAGAAGATCATCCGTAGCGGCGACCTGCTGGAGATCGCACGCAAGATGGTTCCCGACTTCGAGTAAGAATCTACTGTAGGGAACGCTGTCCTCAGCGTTCCGTCAGAAAATTTGACTTCGATGGGCGAATTTTCTGCAGGTATCTAAGTATATACACTATTATGAATGCCGCTTCGCGGTCGGAGCGCTGAGGACAGCGCTCCCTACAGAAGCTTTGAATATTTTTTGGAGGTCTTTCATATGAATTTCGATCCCCGTGACGCTATGACCATTATGCTGGACGATGTTCTGCCTGAATATCCCAGCTTTGACCCTGCTTATCGCCGGGCACCTCGCCGTGAGGCTGCCCTGACCCAGGCCGACAAGGAACTGGCCATCCGTAACGCTCTGCGTTACATCCCTCCCCAGCACCATGCTCAGATGGCTCTGGAATTTGCCAAGGAGCTGGAAGAGACCGGCCGTATCTATGGCTACCGCTTCCGTCCTGAGGGCAAGCTGATCGGCAAGCCCATCGACGAGTACAAGGGCAACTGCGTGGAAGCCAAGGCTTTCCAGGTCATGATCGACAACAACCTGGACTTTGATGTGGCTCTGTATCCCTATGAGCTGGTCACCTACGGCGAGACCGGCCAGGTCTGCCAGAACTGGATGCAGTACCGCCTGATCAAGAAGTACCTGGAAGTGATGACCGACGAGCAGACCCTGGTGGTCATGTCCGGCCATCCTCTGGGCCTGTTCCACAGCCACAAGCTGGCTCCTCGCTGCATCATCACCAACGGCCTGATGGTTGGTACTTTCGATGATCAGAAGAACTTCAACCGTGCTGCCGCTCTGGGCGTTGCCAACTATGGCCAGATGACCGCCGGCGGCTGGATGTACATCGGACCCCAGGGCATCGTCCACGGCACTTTCAACACCCTGCTGAACGCCGGTCGTCTGAAGCTGGGTATCCCCGCTGATGGCAACCTGGCTGGCAAGCTGTTTGTCACCGCAGGCCTGGGCGGTATGTCCGGTGCTCAGGGCAAGGCTGCTGAGATCGCCGGTGCCGTCAGCATCATCGCCGAAGTGGACGAGTCCCGTATTATGACCCGTTACACCCAGGGCTGGGTCAGCGCCAAGACCGACTCCCTGGAGGAGGCTCTGCGCCTGGCTCGTGAGAAGATGGAGAAGAAGGAAGCTTGCGCCATCGCTTACCTGGGCAACATCGTGGACCTGCTGGAGTACCTGTATGAGAACAATGTCCATGTGGACCTGATGTCCGACCAGACTTCCTGCCATGTTCCTTATGATGGCGGTTACTGCCCCCAGGGCCTGACCTTTGCCGAGCGTACCGAGATGCTGGACAAGGATCCCGAGGGCTTCAAGGTGCTGGTGGACAAGACCCTCCGCCACCACTATGAAATGATCTGCAAGTTCAGTGAGCGTGGCACTTACTTCTTCGATTATGGCAACTCCTTCCTGAAGGCTGTGTACGATGCCGGCGTCAAGAGCATCTGCAAGAACGGCGAGAACGATCTGGACGGCTTCGTATTCCCCAGCTACGCCGAAGACATCCTGGGTCCCTGCCTGTTTGACTTCGGCTACGGCCCCTTCCGTTGGTGCTGCCTGAGCCGCAATCCTGAGGATCTGGATAAGACCGACGCTGCTGCTGCCGAGTACATCATGGCCAACAATCGCCGCTACCAGGACTATGACAATTATGTCTGGGTTCGTGATGCCAAGGAGAACAAGCTGGTGGTCGGCACCCAGTGCCGTATCCTGTACCAGGATGCCATGGGCCGTATGAAGATCGCCCTGAAGTTTAACGAGATGGTCCGCAACGGCGAGATCGGTCCCGTCATGCTGGGCGGTGACCACCACGATACCGGCGGTACCGACTCTCCCTTCCGTGAGACCTCCAACATCAAGGATGGCTCCAACATCATGGCCGAAATGGCTACCCATTGCTTCGCTGGTAACGCTGCCCGCGGCATGAGCCTGATCGCCCTGCACAATGGTGGCGGTACCGGCATCGGCAAGTCCATCAACGGTGGCTTCGGCATGGTGCTGGACGGCTCCGAGCGTGTGGATACCATCCTGCGTATGTCCATGCCCTGGGACACCATGATCGGTGTTTCCCGCCGTGCCTGGGCTACCAACGAAAACGCCCTGACCACTGTTGCTGAGTACAACAAGATCTATGAGGGCCAGGACCACATCACTCTGCCTTTTGTGGCTGACAAGGATATGGTCGCTGCTGCACTGAAGCAGGTCCAGGGTAAGTAATATGGGCAATCTGCTGATTAAAAATATTGGACTTCTGGCTACCCCCATGGGCACCGCCGCAAAAAGCGGTGCTCAGCAGGGTGCTGTGCAGTTTTTGTATGATGCCTTCGTCCGCATTGAGGACGGCATCATCACCGAGGTTGGCTCCGGCAATCCCCGGGCCAAGGGCGGTGAAACTGTGGTGGACGCCGGCGGCAAGCTGGTGACCCCCGGCCTGGTGGATGCCCATACCCATCTGATCTTCGGCGGCTGGCGTCAGAACGAGCTGGGCATGAAGCTCCATGGTAAGACCTATCTGGAGATTCAGAATGCCGGTGGCGGTATCCAATCCTCCACCAATGCGACCCGTGCTGCCACCGAGGAAGAGCTGACCGCCAAGGCAAGCCTGGCCCTGGACGAAATGATGTCCTTTGGTACCACCACCGTGGAAGCCAAGAGCGGCTACGGATTGGCTACCGAGCATGAGCTGAAGGCCCTGCAGGTTATTAAGAATCTGAATGACCGCCATCCCATGGACATCGTGGCTACCTTCATGGGCGCGCACCTGGTGCCCAAGGAGTATAAGCAGAACAGGGAAGAATATATCCGCCTGGTCTGCGAAGAAATGATGCCCTTGGTGGCCAAGCAGGGTATCGCCAAGTATAACGATGTATTCTGCGAAGCAGATACCTTTGATGTGAACGAGGCTCGCCAGATCCTGGAGGCCGGTCTGAAATACGGTCTGCGTCCCAAGATCCATGCCGACGAGATCGAAGCCATCGGCGGTTCTCAGCTTGGCGGTGAGTTGGGTGCCATCTCTGCGGAGCATCTGATCGTCTGTCCCCCTGAGGGCATCGAAGCCCTGGCAAAGGGCGGCGTCATCGCTTGTCTGCTGCCTGCTACCAGCTTCAACCTGGGCGCAACCTTCGCCCCTGCCCGTGATATGGTCAATGCCGGTGTTCCCGTGGCTATGGCCACCGACTTTAACCCCGGCTCCTGCCCCTGCCTCAATATGCAGTTCGTCATCAACCTGGGCTGCCTCAAGTACCGACTGACCCCTGAAGAGGTGTTGACGGCTGTGACCCTGAACGGCGCTGCTGCCATCGACCTGGCAGACAAGGTGGGCTCCATCGAGCCCGGCAAGCAGGGAGACCTGGTGATCTGGGATGCCCCTGACCTGGACTATATTTGCTACCGCTTCGGCAGCAACCTGGTCAAGTCCGTCATCAAGGCCGGCAAAATCGTGAAATAATTGATATTATCTTAGGAGGAAAATTCAAATGGCAAAGCTTGTTGAATGTGTACCTAATTTTTCTGTGAGCAAGGAGCAGGATCCTGTAGTCTTCCAGCAGATCGTTGACGTTGCTAACTCCGTTCCCGGCTGCACCGTGCTGGACGTTCAGACCGACGGCGACCACAACCGCTGCGTCTTCACCATGGTCGGCTCTCCCACCGCCATCGAGGAAGTGGCTTTCCAGATGACCAAGAAGGCCACCGAGCTGATCGATATGACCAAGCACAAGGGTCAGCACCCCCGTATGGGCGCTACCGACGTTATCCCCTTCATCCCCACCATGGACATGACCGTGGAGGAGTGTGTGGAGATCTCCAAGCGTCTGGCAAAGCGTATCTGGGACGAGCTGGGTGTGCCTTCTTTCCTGTACGAAGACTCCGCTTCCGCTCCCCATCGTACCAACCTGGCTAAGTGCCGCAGCGGCCAGTTCGAGGGCATGCGCGATAAGCTGCTGCAGGAAGAGTGGGCTCCTGACTTCGGTGAGCGTAAGATCCACCCCACCGCCGGTATCGTGGCCATCGGCGCCCGTATGCCCCTGATCGCTTACAACATCAACCTGGATACTTCCGACCTGGAAGTTGCCAACAAGATCGCCAAGGCTATCCGTGAGCGCAATGGCGGCTTCAAGTACTGCAAGGCCATCGGCGTTATGCTGGAGGACCGCAATATCGCTCAGGTTTCCATGAACCTGGTTAACTACGAAGGCACCCCCATCTACTATGTCTTCGAGATGGTCCGCGCTCTGGCTGACCGTTACGGCGCCCGCATCATGGGCTCCGAGCTGGTGGGCCTGACCCCTGCCAAGGCTCTGATCGACTGCGCTGAGTACTACCTGAAGCTGGAGAACTTCGACGGCCGCAAGCAGGCTATGGAGTATCACCTGATTGGTCTGGAATAAGGAGAATGCTATGAAACTGGCTGAAATGACTGTCACCCAATTTGCTGATGTGCTGGCTTCCGATGCTCCCGCACCCGGCGGCGGCTCCACCGCTGCCCTGGCCGGTGCCCTGGGCGCTGCCCTGACCGCCATGGTCTGCCGTCTCACCGAAGGCCGCAAGAAGTACGCTGAGTTCGAGCCCTTCGTGCTGGAGGTCAAGGAGAAGGCGACTGCCCTGCAGGCCAAGTTCATCGATGTGATGGACCGGGACACCGAGGCCTTCATGGTCATCAGCAACGCCTACGGCATGCCGAAAGGCACCGATGAGGAGAAGGCTGCCCGTTCTGCCGCCATCCAGGCAGGCCTTGTCAAGAGCACCGAGACTCCCATGGAAATGATGGAGCTGTCTGCTGAAACCATCGCCCTGACCGAGTCTCTGCTGGGCAAGTTCAACACCGCTTCCGCTTCCGACCTGGGTGTTGGTGCGCTGACCCTGCGTACCGCTGTCCAGGGTGCATGGCTGAATGTGCTGATCAATATCGGTTCTCTGAAGGATACTGTTTTGGCTGACCAGTACCGCGCCAAGGGCCAGGCTCTGGTTGACCAGGTGGTCGCCGCTGCCGACCGTGTCTACGAAACCGTGCTGACCCTGGTGTAAATTGTACAATAAAAAGCTGCCGTGAAAACGGCAGCTTTTTTGTTTGCGAGGGGGATGCGTGTTCTTGACAAGCATACAAATGTGTGCTATAGTGCGACTAGACTTATCAAGAGGAGGGGTTGCCATGAAGAAATGGAAAGTCCAAATTACTGTCGCTATTTGCATGGTGCTGATTTGTGCCATGTTTGCCGGCTGTGTTGCCGCTGAACCCGGCGTCGAAGAAAATCCTAGTACTCCGACCGTTGTCGGGTCAATCGCTGAAACGGTGCCGGAGGTCAAGCAGACGGTGTATTTGCCGGCGATCTACAGATTTGAGGGTGAGCGGGAAATAGACAAGTGGTCGAAGGAACAGGTTACGGTCGAAAAGCAGTTTACCTATGACGATGCGGGAAGATGCGTCCTTTGCGTGATTACGGAAGATTCGGAAAGTAGGGGACATTGGGTTCAGACCATTACCTTTGCCTATGATACGTTTGGAAATGTAATCAGCGAACGCAAGCAGAGCAAGTCGGAGAAAAATGGTCGTGTAGTTGAAAGTGATACGCAATATACCATCCGCTATACCTATGACGAAAACGGTCGGGCAGAGCGCTGCGAGATCGAATGGGTATCCAGCAACTCTAACGGTACCAACGAGACATCTGCGGAAACATATGCCTTTGCCTATGACGAGCGTGGAAATCTGGTTACGCTCACCGTGGAGACGGAAGATGCGTGCTGGTACTATTACAGCTATGACGAGCAGGGCAGGATGATCGCAGAAACCAGCTGCGTACTGTTACAGGAAGGGGCTCCCAATGCAGATAAGTATAAGTATCGATACACGCAAAGAGTGTATTCCCGGAACGAACAGGGGAAGGTGACTTCCGATTATTACCAATCGGCGTATTCTGTTGAGAATGTGGGTGCGGCTGGCCTGGACCAACTGGAGTTCCAGTTTGACGGTAATGGATATTATGCTTTCCATTATGATGCAAGCGGAAATTTGTCCGGTGTCAATGAGCCGGATCAGTACAAGTATGACGAAAACGGCCAATGGATCCCGGAAGAAAAGCACGAAACCATTAAATACCGTGGAGAAACGATCGATCGGCTGCTTGCCAAGTACACCCAGGATGAACAGGGGAATATCATCAAATTTGAAAACTATCAGTATACGGAAGAGATTACCTACACTGCGCTGGAACTGACGAAAACACAAGCAGCGAGGGCTGAGCGGTTCTTCAATCATCGCTCCTGGTTGGGAGAGGTGTGTATGATGCCTGATTATGTATTCCAGAATTTCTATCCGGATTGGCAGCCGGGTATTACATATTACAATTATTTTATGAATTTCTTTAAGAACCTGCCGTGGTAAAAAATGCCGCACCCAGTTTTGGGTGCGGCATTTTTGCATGCATTTAGAACTGTCCGGGGTTCATTTTACGGATATAGTCCAAATTCTTTTCACCGATACAGCCCACCAGCAGGAAGCGGTTTCTCCGCTTGTCATGGACGAACCGCCACAGCAGCTTCAGGTCGCCAATCTGACCGGTGGAGGACACATGGATCCGGGGGCCGTTGCACTGGTGGATCATATCGCCGATCTGGACATGATTTTCGTCCACATAGGTCACCGGCAGATCCTGCTTGATATACTCATGGATCTTGGCTTCCAGGGCCATCAGATCTACCTTGGGCGGATAATCCTGGAAGGTCAGCACAAAGCCGTGGCGAACGTCGTCATGGCCGCAGCGGGCGTAATCTTCCGGCGGCAGCAGCATTTCGCAAAGATCCTCTGCCGTGTGGGATTTCAGACGGAAGGGCAGGGAAGCGTACACGATGTCCTTGACCTCGTAAGGCTCGGGGCCGAAGATGTTGGGCCGGGCGATGACCACCTCTTCGCCCACGCCGATCAGCAGGTCGGCATTCATGTGCAGCAGGGGATACACCAGCTCAAAATGCTCGATGACCACCCGCTTGCCCCGCTTGACTGCCTCCAGAATGCAGTCCGCCAGTTCGCTCAGCTGGGTAAAACCGGTCTCGAAGCGGATGTCCACATGGTAGGAATGGGGGGAGAAGAAGCCTCGCTCGCAATCCACATCCAGCAGAGGCAGCGGCCGCACATACAGGCCGTTGTCGTCGTTGGTCAGCTCCAGATTGGGGAACATGCCCCGGATCAAGGCGCTTTTGCCGGCACCGGCGTCACCGATGATACCGATGAGTTTGTCGAAAGGGGACAGGTACTGCTGGGCAAGCTGCATGCCCAGGGCGAACATTCTCTTGTGTCCGCGGGGGGCAAAATAGCTGCTGACAATGAAGCTTTCCTGGCTTTGCATCATAGCGTGTTCCTCCTGAAATTCTGTTTTTGTCATTATAGCAGATAAAAATGAATTTGAACAGAGAAAAATGAAAAATAGTTTGCATATTCGCAAGATATCATGTATAATGTATGCGGAAAATAATTACTTCTGAAAGGGGTATTTGTAAATGGCAGAGATTATCAAGCTTGCCACCGCCGGCACCGACGAAAAGAGCGATGCCGTCATCACCATCGCACCCAGCGACAATGGATTGCAGCTGGAGATCAAGAGCGTTGTTATGAACCAGTTTGGCCCCGCCATCGAGGCCTCCGTCCGGGAAGTCCTGGCGGATATGGGCGTGACCAACGCTACCGTCACCGTGGCTGACAGAGGCGCTCTGGATTGCGTCCTGCGTGCCAGAGTTGAGACCGCAGTTCTGCGGGGAAAGGGGGAAGTGTGATGCGCCGTTCTATGTTGTTCCTGCCCGGTAACGCACCGAAGATGATCATCAACGGCAATTACCTGGGCTCCGATGCCGTTATTTTTGACCTGGAGGATGCTGTTGCGCCCGACCAGAAGGACGCTGCCCGTCTTCTGGTTCGCAATGTGCTGCGCAGCATCGAATTTAACCTGGTGGAGACCATCGTCCGTATCAACTCCATCGATACTGCCTACTGGCAGAAGGACATCAATGAGATCCTGCCCCAGAAGCCGGATATCATCATGCTGCCCAAGACCGGTACCGCACAGGATGTGCTGACCGTGGATGCTTACTTGACCGAAATGGAAGAGAAGCTGGGCTATGCCCGCAATACCGTCCGTCTGATGCCTCTGATCGAGACCGCTCTGGGCGTGGAGAATGCATTTGCCATTGCTTCCGCTTCCGACCGTGTGATCGCTCTGTTCCTGGGCGCCGAGGACCTGACTGCCGACCTGCGCTGCCAGCGTACCAAGGAAGGCCGTGAAATCGACTATGCCCGTCAGCGCCTGGTGGTTGCTGCCCGTGCAGCCGGTGTGGATGTCTATGACACCCCCTTCACCGATGTCAACGACGATGAGGGCATCGTAGCCGACGCTACTTACGCAAAGAGCCTGGGCTTCACCGGCAAGGCATCCATCTCTCCCCGTCATATCGATGCCATCAATACCGTGTTCAGCCCCACCAAGAAGGAAATCCTGTATGCTTACGAAGTTATGGAAGCCATCGCCCTGGCAAAAGAGCAGGGTAAGGGCGCCATTGCACTGCGTGGCAAGATGATCGACGCACCCATCGTCAACCGTGCACAGCAGACCATTGCTGCTGCTGAGGCCCTGGGTATTCGCAAGGAGGATCTGGAAGCATGAGAGATAAGAAGATCGTAGCATCCATTCGCGATGCCATTATTGCCGCCGGCCTGAAGGACGGCATGACCATTTCCTTCCACCACCATATGCGTAATGGTGACTATGTTCTGAACATGGTTATGGAGGAGATCGCAGCCATGGGCATCAAGGGCCTGACGGTGAACGCCACCGCTTTGTTCGATGTCCATATGCCCCTGATCGACCACATCAAGAATGGCGTGGTCACCACCCTGATGACCAACTATATGTCCGCAGGTCTGGGCAAGATTATCTGCACCGGTATCATGGAAAACCCCGTGCAGTTCCGCACCCACGGCACCCGTCCCGATGACATCATCCACGGCCGTACCCCCATCGACATCGCCTTTGTGGCTGCTCCCCAGTCCGACGATATGGGTAACTGCACCGGTAAGTACGGCAAGTCTGCCTGCGGTGCCTTCGGCTACGCCATCATCGATGCCCAGTACGCCAAGAAGACCATCGTCATCACCGACGAGTTGGTGGACTACCCCATGGTTGGCTTCACCGTTCCCGAAGTGTATGTAGACTATGTCGTTCAGGTCGACGCCATTGGCGATCCCAACGGCATCGTTTCCGGTACCACCCGTATCACCCGTGACCCCGTTGGCCTGGCCATGGCCCAGTGGGCTGCCAAGGTCGTCGAGCACTCCGGCCTGCTGGTGGATGGCTTCTCCTTCCAGACCGGCGCTGGCGGCGCTACTCTGGCAGGTGCCAAGTTCCTGAAGGATATCATGCTGCAGAAGGGCATCAAGGGCAGCTATGTCATGGGCGGCATCACCAAGTATCTGGTGGAAATGCTGCAGGCCGGCTGCTTCCGTACCATTCTGGACGGCCAGACCTTCGACCTGGATTCCATCGACTCCCTGCGTAACGATCCCCGTCACCAGGAAGTTTCTCTGTATCACTACGCCGGCCCCAATGCCCCCAGCTGCATCGTCAACAGCCTGGATACCATTTTCGCCGGCGCTACCGAAGTGGACGTAGACTTCAATGTCAATGTCCATACCGACTCCAACGGCATCATCATGGGCGGCTCCGGCGGCCACAGCGATATCTGCGCCGGTGCCAAGATGGCTGTCATCATCACCCCCATGTTCCGTAACCGTCTGCCCATGATCCGTGACCGCGTCACCACCATTACCACTCCCGGTAAGGACATCGATGTTCTGGTCACCCAGGGCGGCATCGCTGTCAATCCCCGCCAGGTGGAGCTGAAGGACCGTCTGACCGCTGCCGGTCTGCCCATCGTGGATATCCACGAGCTGCAGGCCAAGGCCGAGCGCATGACCGGCAAGCCCCAGCCCATCCGCCATGGTGACAAGGTGGTTGCTGAGGTCATTTACCGTGACGGCACCATCATTGACCGCATCTACAACACCCTGTAAGGGGAGGGAAGTGCCATGAGAGAAATTCAGGCTGAGCGCATTACGGAAGTCGTGCGCAGACTTTGCATCAGCGCCAATAACCACCTGCCTCAGGATGTGAAGGATTGCATCGAGAAGTCCTATGAGGGCGAAAACTGGGGCCAGGCAAGAGAGATCCTGGAGCGCATCATGGAAAACTACCAGATCGCTGACCGGGAAGATTGCCCTGTGTGCCAGGATACTGGTGTGGCTTGCGTATTTGTCAAGCTGGGCCAGGAAGTTCACATCGACGGCGATCTGAACGAGGCCATCCACGAGGGTGTCCGCCAGGGCTACAGCCAGGGCTACCTGCGTAAGAGCGTGGTCCGGGATCCTCTGGACCGTGTCAATACCGGCGACAATACCCCCGCTATGATCTATTTCGACATCGTCCCCGGCGATGTTTGCGAGATCACCGTGGCCCCCAAGGGCTTCGGCAGCGAGAATATGAGCCAGATCAAGATGCTCAAGCCCTCCGACGGCGAGCAGGGCGTGAAGGATTTTGTGGTCAAGGTCGTGGAAGAGGCCGGCCCCAACCCCTGTCCTCCCATCGTGGTGGGCGTTGGCGTGGGCGGTACCTTCGATAAGGCCGCTTACCTGGCCAAGAAGGCGCTGATGCGCCATGCCGGTGAGCCTAACCCCAACCCCTACTATGCCGCTATGGAGCAGGAGCTGCTGGAGCGGATCAATGCCCTGGGCATCGGTCCTCAGGGCTTCGGCGGCAAGACCACCGCTCTGGCTGTGCATATCGAGCAGTTCCCCACCCACATCGCGGGCCTGCCCGTGGCGGTCAATATCAACTGCCATGTGACCCGCCATCAGACGGAGGTGCTGTAATATGGCTATCAACATTACCGTACCCATGAGCCGGGAAACCGCCCGGACTTTGAAGGCCGGCGACAGCGTGCTGCTGTCCGGTGTGATCTACACCGCCCGTGACGCTGCCCACAAGCGGCTGTGCGAGCTGGCTGCCCAGGGCAAGGTCCTGCCCCTGGATGTGGATGGCGCTACCATCTACTTCGTGGGCCCCACCCCCGCCAAGCCCGGTGAGGTCAACGCCTCTGCCGGCCCCACCACCGCTTACCGTATGGATGCCTACAGCCCCACCCTGATCGGCCTGGGTTTGACCGGCATGATCGGTAAGGGCAAGCGCAGCCCCGAAGTGGTCAATGCCATGAAGGAGCACGGTGCTGTGTACTTCGGTGCCATCGGCGGTTGCGGTGCGCTGCTGAGCCGCTGCATCAAGAAGGCCGAGATCATCGCCTACGAAGATCTGGGCGCCGAGGCCATCCGCCGCCTGGAAGTGGAGAATTTCCCCGTGGTCGTCATCATTGACAGCGAGGGCAATAACCTCTACGAAACCGGTAAGGCGAATTACCTGGCAAGCCTGTAATAACCAAATGAACGCACCTGCCACCCGGCAGGTGCGTTTTTGCACTCTGTTATGCAAATTTCTGCTTGTCGTCCTGTGATGACGATCAATCGTAGGGCGTTCCGATCTGCCTGTTCGTTGCAATTTGAGAAGACCCTCGCTTCCTGTGGCAGGGCAGGGGAAGGGAAGGCTTTTGCCGGGGAAAAACTTTCATAAAATGGTGAAATCCTTGCTTGACAAAGCCCATAAAAGTAGGTACTATATATAGTGTATTACTGGGTAGTATGCCCAACTATAACTGCATTTATATGAGGTGCGAATATGGAAAATAAAAAGAAGGTTTTGGTCATCGGTGTGATCGGCGCTGACGTCCATGCCGTCGGCAACAAGATCCTGTACCACGCATTTACCGAAGCCGGTTTTGAAGTCGTCAACCTGGGCGTTATGGTCTCCCAGGAGGAGTACATCTCCGCCGCCATTGAGTCCAACGCAGACGCCATCGTCGTCTCCTCCCTGTACGGCCAGGGCGAGCTGGACTGCCGCGGCATGCGCCAGAAGTGTGACGAGGCTGGCCTGGTTGGCATCCCCCTGGTGGTCGGTGGCAACATCGTCATCGGCAAGCAGACCTTCGAGGATGTGGAGCGCCGCTTCAAGGACATGGGCTTTGACCGCGCATTCCCTCCCGGCACCGCTCCCGAAACCACCATCGAGGCGCTGCGTGAGCTGCTGCACATGGAAGGGTGAGACGGCTTGAAGCCTGTTCTTTTAATTGATTTTGGCAGTACATATACCAAGCTGACTGCTGTGGATGTGGAAGGGGCCCGTATTTTGGGCACCGCCCAATCCTACACCACGGTGCAGACCGACATCAATGACGGCCTGCGTAACGGCTTGAAACTGCTGGAGGAAAAAACCGGCAAGCTGGAGTTTGCGGAGACTTTCGCCTGCTCCTCTGCTGCCGGTGGCCTGCGGATGGTGGCCAGCGGCCTGGTGCCGGAACTGACCTCCGAAGCGGCCAAACTGGCCTCCTTGGGCGCTGGCGCCAAGGTTGTTGGCCAGTACTCCTTCCAGATGACGGAGGAGGATATGGAGGAGATTCAGGCGCTGAAGCCGGATATCTTCCTGCTGGTGGGCGGCACCGATGGCGGCAATACCGCCTGCATCGAGCATAATGCCCAGATGCTTGCCACGATCCAGCCCAAGTTCCCCATCGTCATCGCCGGCAACCGGAATTCTGCCCGCAAGTGTCAGAAGCTGTTGGACGGCTGCGAGACCTATGTTTGTCCCAATGTGATGCCGAAATTCGGTGTCCTGAACATCGAACCCACCCAGAAGCAGATCCGGGAAATTTTCCTGAACCGCATTATCCAGGCAAAGGGCCTGTCTGCTGCGGCAGAACTGCTCAGCGATATTATGATGCCCACCCCGGCAGCGGTGATGCAGGCTATGGAACTGCTGAGCCAGGGCTGCGAGGGAGAGCTCGGTATCGGTGACCTGGTGGCGGTGGATGTGGGCGGCGCTACCACGGACATTTACTCTATGGCCGACGGTATGCCCGAGTCCATGAACACGGTGTTCAAGGGAATTCCCGAGCCCTTTGCCAAGCGTACGGTGGAAGGCGATATCGGCATGCGCTATTCGGTGCATGGTATCGTGGAAGCCGCCGGCGTTGACCGGGTCAGCAAGCTGGCCGGCATTGAGCGGGGCAGGGTAGAGGAGCTGGTGGCCTGGCTCCGGGAAAATACCGATTCCGTGCCGAATGGCAACGAGGAATTGGAACGGCTGGACCACGCCCTGGCCTCTATGGCCATCGAAACGGCAGTGACCCGCCATGCCGGCACCATGGAAGAGACCTACACCATGATGGGTCTGACCTATGTCCAGTCCGGCAAAAACCTGACCCATGTCAAACAAATCGTCGTTACCGGCGGCAGCCTGATCCATACCAAGCGTACCGCCGATATTGCAAAGCATGCCCTCTATAGCCCCACGCAGCCCGGCTCCCTGCGTCCCAAGCAGGCCGATGTCTGGGTCGATCGTAAGTACATCCTTGCCGCCATGGGTCTGATCGCAACCCGCTATCCCCAGGTGGCCCTGAGAATTATGAAGAAAGAGTTGGAGCATTATGGATATTCAGAATAAGCGTATTTCCAATGATGAGTTTTTTGCCCTGCGCCAGGAGATCCTGACCCAGTGGCCCACCGGTAAGGACGTTGACCTGGAAGAGGCCGTTGCTTACCATAAGGCTATGCCCGAAAGCCGCAAGTTCGGCAAGAAGCTGCTGGACGCCAAGAAGGAAGGCCGCACCCTGGTGCAGCCCCGTGCCGGTGTTCCCGTTGTGGAAGAGCACATCAAGCTGATGCAGTACCTGGAAAAGTACGGTGAGGCTGATCTGCTGCCCTCCACCATCGACTCCTACACCCGTCAGAACCGCTACGAAGAGGCTGAGAACGGCATTGCCGAGTCCATCCGCCTGGGCCGCGCTCTGATGAACGGCTTCCCCGCTGTCAACCACGGTGTTGCCAAGTGCCGTCAGGTCATCGAGTCCGTTTCCCTGCCCATGCAGGTCCGTCACGGCACTCCTGATGCCCGTCTGCTGACCGAAATCACCTACGCCGGTGGCTTCACCTCCTACGAGGGCGGCGGTATCTCCTACAACCTGCCCTACTGCAAGAACATCCCCATGGAGCGCACCATCAAGGACTGGCAGTATGTTGACCGTCTGACCGGCCTGTACGAAGAAATGGGCGTTTCCATCAACCGTGAGCCCTACGGCCCCCTGACCGGCACCCTGGTGCCCCCCTGCATCTCCCACGCCGCTGCCATCATCGAGGCTCTGCTGGCTGCCGAGCAGGGTGTTAAGAACATCACCGTCGGCTACGGCCAGTGCGGTAACCTGCGTCAGGACGTGGCTGCCATCCGTACCCTGGAAGAACTGACCGACGAGTACCTGCACAAGTATGGCTACGACGATGTTCAGGTCACCACCGTTCTGCACCAGTGGATGGGCGGTTTCCCTGCTGACGAAGCCAAGGCTTTCGGCGTTATCTCCATGGGCTCCCTGATCGCTGCTCTGTCCAAGGCTACCAAGGTCATCGTCAAGACTCCTCACGAGGCTGTGGGTATCCCCACCATGGAAGCCAACGCCGAGGGTCTGCGCTGCACCAAGCAGGTCATCAATATGTACGCTGACCAGATCCTGTCCTCCGACAAGGTGGAGCAGGAGAAGGAGATCATCCGCCAGGAGACCCGCTGCATCGTCGACAAGTGCTTCGAGCTGGGTAACGGCGATATCGCTGTGGGTGTCTGCCGCGCTGTCCAGGCCGGTGTTCTGGATGTTCCCTTCGCTCCCTGCCGCGCCAATGCCGGTCTGATGCTGCCCTGCCGTGACAACGACGGTGCCATCCGTATCCTGAATGTTGGCAACCTGCCCTTCAACAAGGATCTGATCGACTTCCACGCTTCCAAGATCGAGGAGCGTGCCAAGGCCGAGAACCGCAAGGCTTCCTTCCAGATGGTCGTCGACGACGTTTACGCCATTGGTAAGGGCCGTCTGGTTGGCCGTCCCAAGTATTAATTTATACGATTCAAGGAGATTGTTTCAATGAAGATTATTGACGTTGTTTGCTCCGGCGGCCGTACCGGCTTCTATTTCGACGACCAGCGCGCTATCAAGGGCGGCGCTGGCCACGACGGTGTGTTCTATGTTGGCGCACCTGTGACCGAAGGCTTCACCTCCGTCCGTCAGGCTGGTGAGTCCATCTCTGTTATGCTGATCCTGGAAGACGGCCAGATCGCCATGGGCGACTGCGCTGCTGTTCAGTACTCCGGTGCAGGCGGACGCGATCCCCTGTTCCTGGCTGAGGACTTCATCCCCGTTATTGACAAGTACATCAAGCCCCAGCTGGTTGGCAAGGAAGCCAATGACTTCCGTGGCCTGTGCGCCATGATGGAAGCAATCCAGGTGGAAGGCACGCGCCTGCACACCGCTATCCGTTACGGTGTCTCTCAGGCTATCCTGGACGCTGTTGCCAAGGCAACCGGCCGCC
>JAZUBW010000115.1:0-18629 GCA_045638785.1 Faecousia sp. | reverse complement strand
TCCGCTGAGCCAAGGAGTTGGATTGACCTGTTGTCTTCCTAAGACCGCTTGGCCTCCGACTTCTATGAGCGAAATTACTAATGTTGAGGCTATTCAGGAGGAAAACTTTGCAGAGCTTCTGGAGCAGTCCATCAAGACTTTAAATACAGGAGACAAGGTTGATGGCATCGTTACCGGCATTGGTACAACGGAAGTTCAGATCGATCTGGGCACCAAGCATGCCGGCTACATTCCTTATGATGAAGTCAGTGCAGACCCCAGCGTAAAGCCCGAGGATATCCTCAAGGTTGGCGACGAGATCGAAGTGTTCGTTGTCCGTGTCAACGACCAGGAGGGTACCTGCCAGCTGTCCAAGAAGAAGTTGGACGGCATGAAGGTTTGGGACGACATGGCTGCTTGGGCAGAGCAGAAGGCCACTGTCGAAGGCACCATCACCGAGGAGAACAAGGGCGGCCTGGTTGCTACCGTTAAGGGCATCCGCGTCTTCATTCCCGCTTCCCAGTCCGGCGTTGCCAAGGGTGGCGACATGGCTGCTGAGGTCGGCAAGACCGTGCAGCTGAAGATCACCGAGGTCAACCGTGCCCGCCGTCGTGTCATCGGCTCCATCCGTGCCGTGAACGCTGAGGAGCGCAAGGCTAACCGCGAGAAGATCTGGACCGAGATCGAAGAGGGCAAGAAGTACCAGGGCGTTGTCAAGTCCCTGACTTCCTACGGCGCTTTCGTCGACATCGGTGGTGTTGATGGCATGGTTCACGTTTCCGAGCTGAGCTGGAACCGCATCAAGAATCCCGCTGAGGTCGTGAAGGTTGGCGACGAGATCGAAGTCTTCGTCATCTCCTTCGACGCTGAGAAGAAGAAGATCTCCCTGGGCTACAAGACCGCTGAGATGAACCCCTGGAATCAGTTCATGACCAATTACCAGATCGGTGATGTGGTCGACGCTAAGATCGTCAAGCTGATGACCTTCGGTGCATTCGCTGAGATCCTGCCCGGCGTGGACGGCCTGATCCACATTTCTCAGATCGCTGACAAGCGCATCGGCAAGCCCGAGGACGTGCTGGCTGAGGGCCAGGATGTCCAGGTCAAGATCACCGATGTGGACGCTGAGAACAAGCGTATCTCTCTGTCCATCCGTGCTCTGCTGGCTCCCGAGGCTGAGGAAGCTGAAGAAGTCGTTGAGGCTGAGTAATTTGTAAAGCAAATACCGGGACTGTTCGTCAGTCCCGGTATTTTTTCAAACCATTAGAAATTTGTGCCCAATTGCGAAAGGAGAACATTATGGTCAAGCACATTGTTGTATATAAGCTGAAGGAAGGCATGGATAAGGCTGAGGCTGTCAAGATCATCGCTTCCGTCCTGGAGCCCCTGGTGGGCAAGATCCCCGGTCTGCTGAAGATGGAGATCCGCCAGTGCTTTAACGGCATGGACTATGCGCTCTACTCCGAATTTGAGAGCCGTGAGCTGCTGGAAAGCTATGCCAAGCACCCCCTGCACCTGGAAGCCAAGACCCATTTCCACCACTTCATCGACACCCGCGTGGCTGCCGATTACGAAGTTTGAGCATGAACGAGTCGGCGTTCCATTGACTTAACACAGAATGAGTCGTATAATAGGCCTATCAAAGGAATGAATGGAGGATCCTCTATGTTTTGCGTCAATTGTGGTAATCGACTTCCGGATAATGCCAAGTTCTGCAATCAGTGCGGCAAGCCTGTTGCCGGTGCAGCGCCTGTTGCACCGCCCACTGTAGTGCCTGTTACCCCGGTCGCACCACCTTCTGTGGCGCCGGTTGAACCTGTAAAGGTGGAAAAGCCTGTTACACCTCCTGCTGCACCGAAACAGAAAAAGCCTGCTTCTGCTGCGTCGTTTGTGGCTTTGCTGTTGGTGGGACTGCTGCTGTTGGCTGCCGGCGGTTTTACTGCCTATCGGGTATATGGCAATGTGATGCTGGGCAATCCTCCCTTTGAAAACTTCTTTGACATCGGCGCTGTGAATCACGATGAGAAAGAAGAGCCGGAGGATCAAAATGGAAACGGAGGCAACCGGAATCCCTCCAATCCTGGCGGTAACACCCAGGGGAACGACCCCGGCACGACTACCCGCCCCAATGCTCCCACCGTTCCTGCGACGCAGGCTCCGGTCGCCACGGAAGCACCGGATACTTACACGGATTCCATGGCGGGTCTGGCCTATGTCCTGACTGGCGATGTGGTTCCGGGCTATACCTCGGATGAGTACCGTGAGTATTCCGGCGACCACTTTGAGGTCTATATTTACAGCGGCAGTATGGGAGAAGTCTCGGATGGCGAGATCACCACCTCCCGGGAATTTGCCGAGTATTATGCAGAGCTTTACGACATGAGCGCCAATCGTGTAAAAACTGAATCCGGCGTTTACTATATTGAGGTGGAGGACGAGAACAGCATCATGGGCTTCTATACCGATGGAGAAACCGGCTGGATCATCGTCTGCATGGGCGACCTGACCTACCGGGATACCATGATCTTTATCGCAACCAGCGGCTGGATCAATTGATCAAAACCTGCAAATAAAAGAAAGGCGGTGGCCATTGGCCACCGCCTCATTTTTGTTGTTTAAGCCACAAAGGCTGCGATGCAGCAGAAGATCGCCAGGCAGCTGACCGTCAGCACCGAGCAGACGCCGGAAGAAACCGTAAATTCTTCTTCCGTTTTGCCCAGGCTGGGAGCCAGGTAGGAAGCGGGCAGTGCGCAGTACAGCAGCAGTACCCAGCGAGTTAGATCGTCCACATTGGGGATCAGCAGCAGGATCAGCTGCACCAGACCGCCAAATACCGCAAAGGCGATAAAGTGGATGGCGGACAGCTGGAAGATCCGTGCGCGGCTGCCCTTGGCCAGGGAGAAATTGTAGCCGACGCTGAAGATCATCATGGCGCTGATGGGCTGAGCCAGGAAGGAAGTGCTTTCCGTGATCACCGGACCGATGCCGATCTGATCCATCCAGGCAGCGATACCCAGCAGATTCAACCCCAGACCCAAAACGGCCATGATCAGGAAGGGAGAGGTAAGTACAGCCTTGATGATAGACTTGACAGAGGGGTTTTCATCGGTCTTGGCAGACAAAATAGCGATGGTGGGGTAGGCGGTGATAGCCTGTGCCATGTCCAAAACGCCCATGCGGTAGGCCTGGGCCGTGCCAAAGAGGATCATGAACAGAGGGATGCCCAGCATGCCAGTCTCCTGTGCGCAGAACATCTGGGGCAGATTGTGGTAGGGGAACAGCTTTTTCCGGGCATGGAAGGCCCAGAAAGTGCTGACCAGCATGAAGGGGATCACCAGTGCCATGGAGGTCAGGGATTCTGCGCCGATGTCTGCGGTAAGACAGGAATTGAAAATGATACAGGGTAGGCCGAACTTCATCACAAACTGCTGCAGGCCCCGGTTTTCCTCCGGAGTCAGCATTTGCTTCTTCCGGGCCAAAACGCCCATGGCGATGGCCAGGAAGATGGGAGCGATGACTTGAGCAACAGCGAAAACTTTATCCATATATGTCTCCTTATTTGGGGGAAAGATCCACGCTTCTGCGAATCAGGGAATGGGCAGGCACCTGCTTTGGTAGCTGCATGGTAAAGAGCATTTGAGGGGTTCTGGGTTCTTCCAGGGGAGCACCCTCGGTGTCACGGATGTCCAGGGCGATGATGGGGAAGGGACGGGTATCGGGACCCACCACTTCCAGCTGGTCGCCCAGGCGGAATTTGTTGTTGAGACTGCAAAGAGCCTTGCCGTTTTCGTCGCAGGATTCCACCTTGCCGACGATCTGCCACTCTCTGATGTATCGGGAATTTTCTACATACTGGCCGGGATGGCCGTAGTAGAAGCCGGTGGAGTAGACCCTGTGGGAAATATGCTCCACCTCGTCCCGCCATACCCGGTCCATGGGCCGGCCGGCGTAAATATCGTCGATGCAATGGCGGTAAGCGCCGGTGACGATGGCGGCATAGTAGGCACTTTTTGCACGGCCTTCGATCTTGATGCAATCGATGCCGGCATCCATCAGATCCTTCAGATGATCAATGGTGCACATATCCCGGGAATTTAAGATGTAGGTGCCCTTTTCGTCCTCAAAGACGGGGAAATACTCGCCGGGACGCTTTTCTTCCATCAGCGCATACTGATACCGACAGGGCTGGGCGCAGGCACCCCGGTTGGAATCACGACCCGTCATATAGTTACTCAGCAGGCACCGGCCGGAGTAGCTGACGCACATGGCGCCGTGGCCGAAGGTTTCAATTTCCAGCTTGGGATCGACCTTGCGGCGAATTTCTGCCACTTCCTGCAGGCTGCACTCTCTTGCCAGCACCACACGGCTGGCACCCAAGTCAAACCAAGCCTGAGCGCATTCATAATTGGCGATGGACTGCTGGGTGGAGATGTGGCGCTGACAGTGGGGGGCATATTTCTTTGCCATCTGGAAAGCGCCCAGGTCAGCCAAGATCAACGCATCCACGCCGGCATCGTCCAGCTGCTCTAAATAGGCAGGCAGGGCCTGAACTTCATCATTGCGGGGCATGATGTTCACCGTCACATGGGCCTTGACTCCGTGATCGTGGGCAAACTTTACCGCTTGCGGCAGTTCCTCGGGGGTGAAGTTACCGGCGAAGGCACGCATACCGAAATCCGTGCCTGCCAGATAAACCGCATCCGCACCGTAGAGCACGGCCATTTTCAGCTTTTCCATATCGCCCGCAGGGCTTAAAAGTTCCAATTTTCTCATATCACTCATCACCGTTTTGCAGGCTTTCCAGGAATTTCTGATGTTCCTTATAGGTCTTGAAGAATTGGTGTTCGCCGGTGGAAGGATCCAGGGCGTAGTAGTAATATTCCGTGCTTTCCGGGAACAGAGCTGCGTTCAGGCTGGCCATGCCGGGGTTGGCGATGGGGCCGGGGATCAGACCCTTGTAGAGGTAGGTGTTGTAGGGAGAATCGAATTCCAGATCTTCCTTGGTCAGCGGGCTGTGGCCCACGGCATACACCAGGGCGGCGTCGATGTTCAGATAGGGGAATTCGCCTGGGTTGGTCAGGCGGTTGTAGATGACCGAGGCGATATAGTAGCTTTCCGTATCGCCGGAAGTCTCCTTTTCGATCATGGAGGCGATGATCACCAGTTCGCGGATGGTGATCTGATGCTCCTGAATATAGGAATCAGACAGACCGTGGCTGCGCATCATGTCCGCCAGGGTCAGATTCAATGCGTTCAGTTTTCCTTGCATCGTTTCAGAGAAACGCAGGTTAAATGTGTTCAGCAGCTTGCCTAAAACGTTGTCTGCCTCGTAGTCCAGGTAGAAGTCATAGGTGTCGGGGAACAGGTAGCCTTCCAGACAGTTGGGATCGCTTCTGTCCACGCCCTCCAGGAACCAGTATTTACTCAGATCTGCATTCATGGCGGCATCCTGCAGCTTTGCTGCGGAGCAGACACCCTTTTCCTCCAAAAGCTGGAAGATCTGGGCACAACTGTAACCTTCCGGAATCACCACCGTGGTGGTGGCACGGGCTTCGTAGCCGGACATTTTCTTGACCAGCGCATTGTAGTCGTAAATGCTGTTCAGATGGTAGGTGCCGGGCTTGATCTTCTGCTCAGCCTTGGCCAAACCGCCGTAGAACTTAAACACGCTCTTGTAGCGGATCAGACCCATGTCGTAGAGCTTGTCGGTGATGTCGTCCAGATCGTCACCCTCTACGATGGTAATGGTAACGGACTGACTCTCTCGGCCAAAGGCCAGCATATCGGCGGCCACCTGCCAGATCATCCGGCCCAGGCTTGCGCCGATGAAGATCACCAGCACCAGCCAAATAACGGTGCTGACCATATGCGGGATACCGAAAAAGCCGTAGGCGTGGGGATCCTTGGGACGGCGCTTCTTGGTTTCGGCGGTTTCCTCTGCCTCCGATTCCTCGTCGTCATATGCATCTGTATCTTCCTCAAGTGCCTGGCCTGATTCTTCGTCAGTTGCAGCTTCCGATTCCGGCACATCCGAGATGCGATCCATCATAATGGTCTTGTTCGCTAGACTGTCGCTGTCATCGGGCTCGCCGGCGCTGGAAATGTCGCTGAATGCGGCTCGCAGAATGGCCTCCAGTTCCAGATCGTCCAATTCCGGTGCGGCAGCATCGGCATTGATCGTCTCGGGAGCCGCCATGGGCTCGCCGATCAGCAGATCCTCAAAAGATTCCTCTGCAAGCGGTGTTGCCTCGACAGGCGTTTCCTCCGGGACAGGCTCTGCCGGTAGCTCCGCTTCTTCTGTCACAGGAGCGGCGACTTCCGCAGCCACCTCCGGTTCAATTTCCGGCATTACCGTTGCTCCCGGCTCCATATCTTCGGCAAGAAATTTCTCCAGCAGCAGGTCCAGCTGTTCATCCGGTGTCAGTTCAGCGGGATTTTGGTCTTGCTTATGATCCATGAAAGATCCTCCTTTCAGAGAATAACGATTTGTTTTTTGATGCGGTCGGCCTCGTCTTGGCCCTTCAGCGCAGCCACCAGTTCCAAACCGAAGGGAACGGCGCAGCCGGCAGAGGTGCCGGTGATCACTTGGCCGCTGCGGACGCAGGGAGCGGTGACCATCTTAGCGCTGCCCATCTCACCCTCACAGCCGGGATAGCACACAGCCTCCAGACCGTCTGTGATACCAAGCTGAGCCAGGATCGTGGGGCCGGCGCAGATGGCGGCCACGAATTTGCCGTTTTCATAGGCAAAGCGGACAGCTTCCAGGGCAGGGGGGCAGCTATTGATGGAACGCACACCGCCCAAACCGCCGGGCAGCACGATCATTTCCAAATTGGTCAGATCCATCTGCTCCAGGGTGATGTCAGCCTCCACGCCGATGCCATGGCTGCCATATACCAGTTTTCCATTGATGCCCACAGTCAATACATCGATTCCGGCTCTGCGCAGCAGATCGATGGGGGCGATGGCCTCGGTTTCCTCAAAACCGGTGCCCAGCAGTACATATACCATACTCAATCCTCCAAACATGCGGCCACCAGGCCATAAATTTCCTGGTGAATATCCTCGATGGAACGCATTTTGCCATCTTTGACGCAGGTGATGATCTTCCAGCCGTAATATTCGGCGGCGGTGCGGCCGGTGCGGCGGCAGGTGGCCAAATATTCCATGTCCTGCTCGTGGATGTCGGCCTGGGTGTTGGTGATGGCCTCACGGGTGCGCATAAGCTTTTCGGTGAAATCCGTAGGCACGTCCAGGTAGATCACCAGGTCAGGTCTCGGAAGGCCCAGCTTATCATACTCAAAATCGTAGAGCCAGTGCAGGAAGGCAATCTGGTTTTCACCTTCCTCCTTGGATGCCTGATGCACTGCGTTGGAGGTGGTGTAGCGATCCGACAGGATCAGACCGCCTTCTTCGTACCAACCGCCCCAATCCTGCTTGTAGGATGCGTAGCGATCCACAGCATAAAAAGCCGAGGCGGCATAGGCGTTGACATCGCTGGGCTTGCTGCCGAAGGCACCGCCCAGGTACATGCGGATCAGTGCGGAGCTTTCCTCGCTGTAGCGGGGGAATACCAGCCGGCGGAAAGGGGTACCCTCGTGCTCCAAGCGCTGGGAAAGGAGTTTGAATTGGGTGGACTTGCCGGAACCGTCAGTTCCTTCAATCACAATGAGCTTGCCCATAGCAAAGGCCTCCTGAAGACAATAAAATCTTACCTTACAATATAACATATATTTCCCCGTTTGTCCACCTAATGAAAAAAGAAAATATAACCCAAACAAAAACTTGGGATTTATCATTCCGACTAGCGGCGAAGCCGCGTACCTTCTCCCGGGGAGAAGGTGCTGAGGGCAGCGAAGCAACCGAAGCGGAAGTGGAATGCGGGAGATGCTGTTGGATGCGGTAAATGTTAAGACTTTCTGATAACTTGCCCTTTTGGAGGCCGAAACGCCTGTGCAAGCCGTTACATTCCTGCCCGCATTCCACATCAGTCAGCGGCTCGTACCTCGCACGCTGACAGCTTCTCCCCGGGAGAAGCTAGGGCGGCTTCGCCGCAAATCTACTCGTCAAACTCAAATTTAAAGGGATCTTCGGAAAATTATACCACCCACTTGACAAGTGTGCTATAATATAGTGTAACGACAATTAACCTTCCGAAAGAATGATACATTTATGGCAAAAGAGAAAAAGGTAGAGCAGATCACCGACATGGAGGTCGACTTCGGTCAGTGGTTTACCGATGTCTGCAAAAAGGCACAGCTCATTGACTATTCTTCCATCAAGGGTGTTTTCATTTACCGCCCCTATGGCTACGCCATCTGGGAGAACATTCAGAACATCATGGACAAGGAGTTCAAGAAGCAGGGCGTTGAGAACGTCTACATGCCTCTGCTGATCCCCGAATCCCTGCTGCAGAAGGAAAAGGACCATGTTGAGGGCTTTGCTCCCGAGTGCGCCTGGGTTACCATGGGCGGCGGCGAGCGGCTGGAAGAGAAGTATGCCATCCGTCCTACTTCCGAGACTCTGTTCTGCGAGCATTTCGCCAATGTGCTGCAGTCCCACCGGGACCTGCCCATGAAGTATAACCAGTGGTGCTCCGTGCTGCGTTGGGAGAAGACTTCCCGTCCCTTCCTGCGTCACCGTGAGTTCCTGTGGCAGGAGGGTCATACCATCCACGCCACCGCCGAGGAGGCCAAGCAGTTCACCGAGACCATGCTGAACGTCTACGCCGATTTCTGCGAAAATGTGCTGGCTATGCCCGTTACCCGTGGCCAGAAGACCGAAAAGGAGAAGTTCAACGGTGCTGAGGCTACCTACACCATCGAGTGCATGATGCATGACCGCAAGGCTCTGCAGGCCGGTACCTCCCACTACTTCGGCGATGGTTTCGCCAAGGCCTTCGGCATTGAGTTCACCGATAAGAACAACCAGCGTACCAACCCCCATGAAACCTCCTGGGGCGTGTCCACCCGTCTGATCGGCGGTATCATCATGACCCACGGCGACAACAACGGTCTGGTGCTGCCTCCCAAGGTTGCTCCCATCCAGGTGGTCATCCTGCCCGTTGCCCAGCATAAGCCCGGCGTTCTGGACGCTGCTGCTGCACTGAAGAACCGCCTGATCGAGGCCGGCCTGCGTGTCAAGCTGGATGATTCCGACAACTCCATGGGCTGGAAGTGCGCTGAGTACGAAATGAAGGGCGTGCCGCTGCGTGTTGAGTGTGGCCCCCGTGACCTGGAGAACGGCGAGTGCGTCATCGTCCGCCGTACCGATCGTGAGAAGATCGTTGTGAAGCTGGAAGAGCTGGAAGCAGCGGTTGCACGCGAGCTGGAAAATGTCCACAATGGCATGTTCGCCCGTGCCAAGAAGAACCTGGACGAGCACATCTATGAGGCCCACTCCCTGCAGGAGGCCAAGGCTCTGCAGGATGAGCATGGCGGCTACATTAAGACCATGTGGTGCGGCGACCTGGAGTGCGAGCTGGCTATGAAGGAAAAGGCCGGTATGTCTTCCCGTTGCATCCCCTTCGCACAGGAGAAGCTGGGCGAGACTTGCGCATGCTGTGGCAAGCCTGCCGATAAGATGATCTACTGGGGCATTGCGTACTAATTTGTAATTATACAAAATGAACAGGGCCGCATTGCGGCCCTGTTTTTCACAATATCATCACGGCGGAAAGTTGTTGTTCACAAAGCCTTCCCCTGGGGGAAGGTGGCCCGAAGGGCCGGATGAGGGAAAAATGAATGCACCGATTATACCTGTGGGGTCACGATCGTGCACCCATATCTGCCTTCATCAGTCAAAAATCAAAGATTTTTGACAGCTTCTCCCAGGAGAAGCCTTCATAATGTAAACAACAAATTTTCTTGCAAAGGAGGTTAACGATGGAACGGATTTTGATTATCGGCTGCGGTGGGGCAGGGAAGTCCACGCTGGCACGGCAGTTGGGCGAAAAACTGGATCTTCCCGTGGTGCATCTGGATAAGCTGTTCTGGAAGCCTGGCTGGGTGGAATCGACGAAGGATGAGATCGATGAAAAGATCCGCCAGGAACTGGCAAAGCCCCGGTGGATCATGGATGGCAATTATAACCGCACCATGCCGGAGCGGGTGAAGTATTGCGATACTATTATTTATTTGGATTTCTCCCGTGTGGCTTGTCTGTTGGGTGTTTTGAAGCGGGTCATTACTACCTACGGCACCGTCCGCCCCGATATGGGCGAGGGCTGCCCGGAGCGATTCGATTTGGAATTTCTCAAGTGGGTGTGGAACTATAACCGGGACAAACGGGAGTCCAATTATCGCCTCTTGAACGAAACGGAAGGCGTCCAGACCATCGTCCTAAAAAACCGCCGCGCTGTCCGTAAATTTCTGAATCAAATGGAAAGGTAAAATGTTGTTTGCGCTACCAAAGGCTTCCCCTTGAGGGGAAGGTTTGCGCTTTGCGCTCCATTTGCCGCACTGAACAACAATTTACCTCCAAAACAGCAAATATCCCCGGATTTTTTATCCGGGGATATTTTTATAACAACTTGTATCTCCAGTGGCCATTTTCTTTGTAGTAATAAAACTCGCTTAAGCGGTCGCTTTCCATCACCTGCACCATGGCTTCCATATCCATGGACAGGGGATATTTGCTCAGATCCTTCCGGTCGATCCAAAAGACCTCGCCTTCGTCGGAGCTTTTCAGTTCCCCGGAAAAGTGGGTGGCCTTGTAAAACAGCACCACATATCGGGCATCGCTGTCGGTCTGGAATTGCTTGGTGCCGCACAGCACCGGGTCTTCGATGGTCAGGCCGGTTTCTTCCTGCACCTCCCGGATGACGGCATCCACAAAGGATTCGCCTTTTTCCACATGGCCGCCGGGGAAGGTGACGCCGGGCCAGTCCGGCTTCTGCCGGTCGATCACCAGCACCTTCTCGCCGTCACGGATCATACACATATTGACGAAAACCGCTCTTTCTTCTCTTGCCATGCGCTCCTCCGATTACAGATCACATTTTTCGCCGCTGGCCCAAGCGCCTAAACGGTTGGCGGTGGACTCGGGATAGAAGCGGTAGTAGGAGATGGCCCGCTCCTTTCTCATGCGGCGGAAATACGGGATATTGCACCACAGAAAAGAGGGAATGCCCATCACCGGCAGAAACAGGGGTCCTAAAATCAGCGATTGAACGCTGTGGCCAAATTCGTGGACCCGCACCCGAGGGTCATCGCAGCCCAAAAACAGGAACATGCCTACCCCCAGACTGCCGCCGTTGCTCCAGCGGGTCACGATGCAGCCCCGGTAGAGTTCATGGGGCTTCTTCCAATGGAACAGGAAGATGATCAGGCCGACTAAGGACTGGGGAAAGCCCCAGGTCCATTGCCAGAGCCAAAACAAAATGCGTTTCATCGCTTTTACAGCTTCCTTTCGTAGGCGTAGTAGTCGTGGTCAAAGCGGTGGCATTCGCCCTTGCAATGGAAACCGCATTCCCGGTACAGATTCAGAGCCTGGTGATTTTCTTTCGCCACCAAAATATGTACCGCCTTGCAGCCCGACCACTCCAGCCGCAGGCAGAGCTTGCTGACCAAATGCTTGCCGTAACCTTTGCTTTGCAATTCCGGGCGGATGACGATGCGGGCAATCTCACCGGCATTTGCGGTGTAATCCCAGTATTCCAAATCATCCAGTTCATTTCTTGGAACAATAGACCCTGCGCCCACCAGTTTTTTGCGCTGGCGCAGCACAAATAGTCTCCCGGCCCGGAAATCTTCGTAAAGGGTGGCTTCGTTGGGATAGGTAATGGACCAGGTGCAGCCGGGCTTGCCAATGACGCTGCGATAGAGCTTCAAAACTTCCGGCAGGTCTTCCTTTTTGGCAGACTGAAAAATGCCGTAGCGGGAAATTTTCCAAAGCAAATAGAAGATCATGCCCAGCAAACCAATCAGCACAATACCTAGTATAATCCGCAGACCCCATTCGCCGGCTTTGACCAACGCAAAAATGAACAGTGCTAAAACGCTGCCGATCAAAAGGGTCAAAACGCTGTAGCGAATCCATTTGGGGATTTTTTCTTCTTCAAGAAACCACTCCAAAAGTCCTTCCAAAATAGCACCAAACAGTTCGAAAAGAAACTCCATGATGTGCCTCCTTACCTCACCCGGGGCAGGATCTCTGTTTCAATCACATTTACCAGCTTGTCCAGTTCCTCCTGGGTGGTATCCTTGCAAAGGGATACCCGGAAAGAGCCGTCCATCACTTCAGGCTTCAAATTCATGGCCGTCAGCGTATGGCTGCGGTGGCCCTTGGCGCAGGCGCTGCCTGCGGATACGCAAATGCCGGCATCCTGCAAAATATTGATGGAATTTTGGGTGGGTACGCCGGGAATGGACAGGGACAGAATGTGAGGCGCTTCGTGAGCGCCGTTGAGTTTCACGGCTTCCAACTTGCTCAATTTCTCCACAAGGCCGTTCAGCAGTTCCTTCTCTCGTGCGATATCCTCCCGGAAGGTGGCAGCGCCGGCAGTGGCAGCAGCTGCAAAACCCAAAATGGCGGGCATGGCCTCCGTGCCGCTGCGGTAACCGCTTTCCTGGCCGCCGCCCAGTATAAGAGCGGGGAAGGATTTGAGCCGAGGAGAAATGTAGAGTGCGCCGGCACCCTTAGGGCCGTGGACCTTGTGGCTGGATACGGTGATGAGATCAGCGCCCAGGCTCTTGGCTGCAAAGGGCACCTTCAAAAAACCCTGCACCGCATCGGTGTGGAAGATGGCATCCGGGCAAACCTTGTGCACCAGCTTTGCCATCTGAGCGATGGGCATTACGGAGCCCACCTCGTTGTTGACCATCATGATGGACACCAAAATGGTATCTTTGCGCAGGGCCTCCTTCAAACTGTCCAGCGTGATATTTCCCAGGGAATCGGGCTGCAGATAGGTCACATCAAAACCCTGGTTTTCCAGCTCCTTCATGCAGTTGAGGACGGCATGATGCTCAATGGCGGTGGTGATGATGTGCTTGCCACGCTTGCCAAGGCGCTTGACGGTGCTGAAAATGGCCCAGTTGTCGGCTTCTGTGCCGCCGGCGGTGAAGAAAATTCGGTCAGATTCCGCACCCATGGCCTTTGCTACGGCCATACGGGCAAGGCGAAGATCCCGGGCAGAATCAATGCCGAAGCTGTACAATGCGCTGGGGTTGGCCCAGCCCTCGGTCATGGCCTGCATCATGGCCGCCACAGCCTCTGCACAGGGCTTTGTGGTGGCAGAATTGTCTAAATAAATCATAATTTCGTTCCTTGTTTGAAAGAGTGTCATTGCACGTCAGTGTGCGCACTGGCTCGGAATGACAGAAAATTTGGCAGACAACAATTTATCTCATTATTTACCCACGCAGAATCTTTCAAAGATTCTAGCGGTAATATCTTCTCTGACTGTGGCACCGGTGACTTCACCCATGTCCTCCATGGCTTCCTCCACATCAATGAGCACCATATCCGGCGTCAGCCCCAACCGCAGACCCTTCAGGCTGCGCTGCAGGGCATCGAATGCTCGGCGGATGGCATCTGCCTGACGAGCGTTGGTCAAAATCGAACCGTCGCAGGGTGTTTCGCTGTCAAACAGCACCTCCACCACATCCGCAAACTGCTCCAGACCATCGCCGGTTGCCGCACAGATCTCGATGACATACATAAAAGGCAGATCGCTGGGCTCCACAACGCTGCCCAGGTCGGTCTTGTTGATCAGCGCAACAGCATTCTCCCGTTCGCTGCACATCTCGATGATGGCTTCATCTTCTTCGGTCAAAGGCTGAGATCCGTCACAGACGAAAATCACCATGTCTGCGTTTTCCACAGCTTTGCGGCTGCGTTCCACGCCAATGGCTTCCACAGTATCTTCCGTTTCCCGGATACCGGCCGTATCGATGAGTCGCAGCTTTACGCTGCCGATCTTTACCACTTCTTCTACGGTGTCACGAGTTGTGCCGGGAATATCGGTGACGATGACACGGTCATAACCGGCCAGGGCGTTGAGCAGGCTGGATTTGCCTACATTGGGTCGGCCTACGATGGCGGCGGATACACCGCTCTTCAGAATGCGGCCCTGGCCGTAGGTCTGCAGCAGCTTTTCCAGTTCTCTGGAATCGGCTTTGATATTTTTCTCGTAAGCATCCAGACCAAAGTCCGCAATATCCTCATCGGGATAATCCAGTACTGCGTGGAAATGGCTGCACAGATCGGTCAGGTCCTGATAAATGGGATGCAGCTTCTTTTGCAGCACGCCCTCTACCTGACCGGCAGCGTTGGCGGCAGCCTCAGCGGTGTCGGCTTCGATCAGATCAATGACGGCTTCCGCCTGAGTCAGATCCAGTTTGCCGTTCAGAAATGCCCGCTTGGTAAATTCACCCCGCTGGGCAGGTCTTGCGCCGGCAGCATAGAGGGCCTCCAAACCGGCGCTTAGCACAGCGGGAGAACCATGACAATGGAACTCCACCGTATCTTCGCCGGTGTAACTGTGGGGCCCACGGGATACGATGACGCAGCAGCTGTCGATCACGCGACCCTGCCGGTCGTGGAGCTGACCCAGCAGCAGCTTCCGGTCGGGGGCTTCTGTCAGCGGCTTATTGTTATTTAATGTAAATACCCTCCCGGCGATCTGCACGCAATCATCACCCGTCAGACGGATGATGCCGATGGCGGAAACGGATAGGCCGGTAGAAATAGCGGCAATGGTGTGAGACATGGAAAAACTCCTTATATTTTGTAGGGCGGGGGCTTGCTCCCGCCGGGGTTTCCTGTTATTGTGCTGCCTTGATGGATTCTATCACAGCGTCCAAATCTGTTTCGCCGGAGACCACGTGAAGATCGTGGGGCTCGATATCGAAACAGCCGTGCTTTTTTCCAGCATGGCAGCTACCGGAGCGGGCAGATTGCCATGCATCCGCTGGGCAAAGCGGGACTTAATGGTATCCAGATCTGCTGTGACCAAAATACGAATCGCACCCTCCGGCAGCAAAGGCAGATGCTCTTTTTCGGAGATCACATAGATCATATTTTCGCCCTTTACTGCGGCGGCCAATTTCTTTTGGAACATCACCTTGGCGATGTTCTCATTCTTGGCAAGGCGCAGATAGTCCTTGCCAGTAAAAATTTCACAGCTTAAGCTGGCGGCGATCTTTTCTGCCAGGGTAGACTTGCCTGTACAGCTTTCGCCAAAAATTCCTATAACCATAATTCAAACTCCTAAATTCGGCTGATACCATGCAGGTACAACATTTTTCATTCCGTCATACCACTGCAATACCTGCGCGGCCTGCGCTTGCATCACCTGGATCTCCTTGTCCCCGAACGGAATGGCCCAGGACAGGGAACCCAGAGTATTACTTGCGATATACAGCGCCAGCAGCTTCCAAAATGCGATGGGCACTTGGCTGTCAAAATAACCGTCCACCATACCGGAAGCAAAAACCGAAGCTGACTGGGCAGACCAAACGATGCGGTTAAACTCCTCCCAGGGGTCACCGAAATCGTCCTTGTCAAAGTCGATGACCGTCAGTGCGCCATCTTGGTCAATCATCATGTTGCCGATGTGGTAATCACCGTGCTGATAGCTTTGGGGCCGATTTTGCAGCAGCTGTCGGTTTTCGGCCAAATACCGCAGCAACGCCTCGCCGCCCTCATATTTTAGCGGGCAACTCTCGTACATGGCAATTTTGCGGTCGATCTTGGCATTGAAGCGGGGCTCCCAGGCGGGCGTTTGTGCCGGGGCGGGGATGGAATGGATGGCTGCCAAAATGCGCCCGGCATCCAGGCCGTAGGCATACTGCCGCTGCCGGGGCAGGCCAGGGATCACCGTTTCCGCGTCTTCACCTTCGATCCAACTTTGAATGGCATACACGCCCTGGTCACAGTCGCCGAACTCCAGGGGCATACACATGGGAATCTGCAGCGTGGCTGCTTTCTGCATTCGCTGAAACTCCGCTTCTCTGCGCATCCTTCGCTCTGCAGGAGAGATCCGCAGCAAGTATTTTTGGCCGTCGGCGGTAACGGCACAGTATTTTTTGTCGCCCGACCAGCCCTTGTCGATGGGAGTCTTGCTGACAATATTCTGATAGATCGCCATAAATCTTTACCTCAACAATTTGCGGCAGGCCTCCACCGTGTCCGGGAACAAATGGTCCTTCAGCTGTTCCTCCGTTACCCATTTACACCTGTCGATCTCTCCGTCCCGCGCTTTCGGCATGCCGGACACCCGGCCCAGGTAAAAAAGGACCTGCTTCCGGGCCACGGGAGAAATGGGGTATTCGATGGCGGCGGACCGGGTGGTGTCCAGCGTGGCGGTCAGCCCGGTTTCCTCCCGCAGCTCCCGCAGGGCGGTCTGGACTTCCGTTTCTCCGGCCTCCATATGCCCCTTGGGCAAGCTCCAGCATTGGGAGAACGCCTCAAACACCAGCAGAAATTCCCGCTGCCCGTTGACCTCCCGGTACGGCAGCACCCCGCAGGACTTTTCAAAGCAGGAAAAAATGCGGGTATCAAAAAACTGCTCCTGGAAATGGACCGCTTCCGCAATCTGGGCCTGGTGATATACCGTCCCAACGGGGGCAACCACCAGCTTGTCTTCACAATCATCGTTTCTGCGCAGGGCGCCGATGACCTGGCCGTCAAAGGCGGCAATGGGTTCGTCAACGCCCAGAATATAGACGTCCTGTTCCTCGCCGTCGCCGGCCAAAGTGCCGGGGATGTAGCCGTAGTTGACGGGATATACAAGGCCCCCATGGCAGTACCCAATGGGCCGATCCACCACAACATGGACCTGCTTGCCCAAATATTCTTTTATGATTTGATTTCTTTGTTCCATCTGATAATTTCCTTTGGGGCGTTGACATCGCTGGACTGGCGGACACCGTCATCGTGGGCTTTCGTTGAGAATAATATACTAATATAATAATATATCATTAAAAAACGAAAAAAGCAATTCCTTCGCATATATTTCTTGCTATTTGGGTCATACTACCCCGGAGGTGAGAAACATGACCGATGCCAATATCCGTGCCCTCTTCGACGGCGCTGCGGACTTTAATATCCGCACCCTCCATTGCAGCCAATTTACATTGTATGCCTACGCCATCGACGGCCTGACCTCCGGCGCCGACATTTCCGAATACATTATAAAGCCCATCGCCGAGCGCTTGACCGGCGAATCCATGGCGCAACTCTACGACCGTGCCTTATACGGCGTGGTGGTCAATTCCGTGGCCAAGCCCTGCCAGGATCTGACGGATGTGGCCAATTTCCTGGTCAACGGCTTCTGCGTCGTCCTATTTCCCGGTGCCGGCGCCCTGGCCTTCGAGGCCAAGACCGGCGAAAAGCGGGGCATGTCCGGCCCGGAGCTGGAGCATACCGCCAAGGGTCCCAAGGACGCTTTCGTGGAAACGGTGCGCACCAACACTTCCCTCATCCGCCGTCATCTGCGGACGCCCAACCTGCGGCTCTATGAAACCACCGTGGGCCGCAGAAGTCTCACCAATGTGACAGTGGCCTGGATCGACGGCATTACAAATCCCTCCCTGGTGGAACAAATGATAAAACGCCTGGACACCATCGATATCGACGGCCTCATTACCCCCGCTGCGGTGGAGGAATATATTACAGGCTCCCGAAAGACCGCCTTTCCTTTATTACAATATACTGAACGCACCGACCGTTTCTGCACCGGTCTGCTCCGGGGCAGGGTAGGGGTACTGGTAGATGGTCTGCCTCTGGGCTATCTTGCGCCGGTGGATATCGGCTACCTGATGAATTCACCGGAGGATTATGCCCGGGACTATCTGACGGCATCCTGGGTGCGGATCCTGCGCTATGGTGCGCTTTTGTTGGGACTGCTGCTGCCGGCTCTCTATGTTGCCTTTGCGGTTTATCATCCGTCCCTGTTGCCGACCCACCTGGCCGCGGTCATCGCGGAAAACCGTGTACCCTTTTCGCCGGTGTGGGAGGTGCTGTCCTTGCTGCTGGCTTTTGAACTGCTGCAGGAATCCGGCATCCACCTGCCCCAAAGCATCGGTCAATCCGTGTCCGTCATCGGCGGCATCGTGGTGGGCACTGCAGGTGTGGAAGCGGGACTCATTTCCTCTATGGCACTGATCGTGGTGAGCCTGGCCGGTGTCTGCGGCTTTGTTCTGCCCAATCGGGATTTGGCTGGAGCTGTCCGTCTGTGGCGGTTCTTCCTGTCAGTCGGCGCTGCCGTTGCAGGGCTTTGGGGTGTCGCAGCAGTTGTGACAGCGCTGGCGCTCCATCTGCGTAGTCTTAAAAGTATGGATGTACCCTATCTGATTCTATTTTCGCCAACGCTGCTTCGCAAGCAAATGCGGAAAAATAAGTACCGTGATCACAACCTCAAACCCTGGGACAGACACAATCAGCGCTAGCCTTTTGTGTGATTTGCACACAAAAGGCCTAAGTGCGACCTACATTTTGCGGCCGGAACGGACACTTGGCCACAAGCGGTAGAATGCAAAAAAATGTCGTAAAAAAGTGAAAAAAGGTATTGACAAATGAGCTTGTATCTGCTAGAATACCCAAGCGCTCAAGAGAGCGGGACAAAAAAGCGCATAACGAAAAGAAATTTGAAAAAACTTGAAAAAAGTTCTTGACAAATGAAAAGTTATGTGATAGAATGTCAA
>JAZUBW010000114.1:0-23992 GCA_045638785.1 Faecousia sp. | reverse complement strand
AGACCGTTAAGAAGCTGGAGGAGGCCTATAACTTCGTTCGTGAGACTTCCGCTAATGGCGGCAACGTTCTGTTCGTTGGCACCAAGAAGCAGGCTCAGGACGCTATCCGTGAAGAAGCTGCCCGTTGCGGCGGTTACTATGTCAACGCTCGTTGCCTGGGCGGTATGCTGACCAACTTCCGCACCATGCGTACCCGTATCGACCGTCTGGCTCAGCTGAGAAAGATGGAAGAGGACGGCACCTTCGCAATGCTGCCCAAGAAGGAAGTCATCAAGCACCAGGGCGAAATCGAAAAGCTGGAAAAGTACCTGGGCGGCGTTAAGGAAATGAAGAAGATCCCCGCTTGCCTGTTCATCGTTGACCCCCGCAAGGAGCGCAACGGTAGCGCTGAGGCTCGCAAGCTGAACATCCCCATCGTGGCTATCGTTGACACCAACTGCGATCCCGACGAGATCGATTACGTCATCCCCGGCAACGACGACGCTATCCGCGCTATCCGTCTGATCGCCGCTACCATGGCTAACGCTGCCATCGAAGGCCGTCAGGGTGAGGACGCAGAGGCTGCTGTCGAGGCTCCCGCCGCTGAGTAATTCAGATACAAACACACAATTTAGGAGGAAACGAAAATGGCTTTTACCGCACAGGACGTTAAGAAGCTCCGCGAGATGACCAACGTTGGTATGATGGACTGCAAGGCAGCCCTGACCGCTACCGACGGCAATATGGACGCCGCCATCGACTGGCTGCGTGAGAAGGGCCTGGCTAAGGCCGCTAAGAAGGCTGACCGCATCGCCGCTGAGGGCGTTGCTTACGCTACCGTTATCGACGGTGTTGGCGTTGTCATTGAGGTCAACGCTGAGACCGACTTCGCTTCCAAGACCGACGCTTTCATGGGCCTGGTTAAGAGCCTGTGCGAGATCGTCGCTAAGGACGCTCCCGCAGACGTTGAGGCTCTGAAGGCTTGCACCTATCCCGGCACCGAACTGACCGTTACCGAGAAGATGCAGGAGCTGGTCATGTCCATCGGCGAGAACATGCAGATCCGCCGCTTCGACCGTTTCGCTGAGAACACTTCCGTCGCTTACGTTCACGCCGGCGGCACCCACGGTGTTCTGGTGAACCTGGCTGTCGAGGGTGGCATCGACGCTACCGAGATCGGCAAGAACGTGGCTATGCAGATCGCTGCTATGAACGCCAAGTACTGGGACAAGGCTCTGGTTCCCCAGACTGAGGTCGACAAGGAAATGTCCGTCCAGCTGGCTCTGATGGAGAATGACCCCAAGATGGCTTCCAAGCCCGCTCAGGTCAAGCAGAAGATCGCCGCCGGCAAGATGGCTGCCTTCTTCAAGGATATCTGCCTGCTGCAGCAGGACTTCGTCCGTTCCGACCTGTTCCAGGGCGACGTCGCTGGCTACATTGCCGACGCTTCCAAGAAGCTGGGCGGCAAGGCTACCTTCGTCAATGCTATCCACTACGTCAAGGGTGAGGGCATCGAGAAGAAGGAAGAGAACTTCGCTGCTGAGGTCGCTGCTCAGATCGCTGGCGCTGGCAAGTAATTTCTCATTACAATCCAAAATCCCCAACCATTCGGTTGGGGATTTTCCTTTTCTCCAGTATTTAAAAAACGCACCGGAGATCCGGTGCGTTTTCTTTTATGCATTTTCCGTATTGCTGCGCAGCAGGTCGGCCAGGGTGATGCCTTCGAAGAAATCATCGATCATGGAATCCAGCTTGTCCCACATGGGCTTGGTCTGGCAGCAGGTGGAACGGCTGCAGGCGGCAGGGCCTTGGCTGGTGCAGGAAACAGCGGCCAGGCTGCCCTCCGTCAGCTTCAAAATGCTGCCCACAGTGTAGCCCTCGGGGCTGCGGTTGAGCCGGTAGCCACCACCCTTGCCGTGGACGGCATCCACCAGGTTGCCCTTGGAAAGCAAAGCCATAATGGACTCCAGATATTTCTGGGAAATGCCCTCGGATTCGGCAATTTCCTTCAGAGGCACATATTCTCCTTCCGGCCGCAGGGCCAGACCCACCATCACCCGCAGTGCGTAGCGTCCTTTGGTGGATACGATCATAGCTTATTCTCCGTGAACAGCAGCATGCAGCTCGTCGTGGTCAGTCTCCTTGAACTGCTCGGCATCGTAGGGAATGCCGTTCTTGTCGAAGTAGTCCTTCAGAGCGTTCTTGATGGCTTCCCCAGCCAGGACGGAGCAGTGGACCTTGTGTGCCGGCAGACCGTCCAGAGCCTCGCAAACAGCCTTGTTGGTCAGTTCCATAGCCTCATGGATGGACTTGCCCATGATCATCTCGGTGGCCATAGAAGAAGAGGCGATGGCGCTGCCGCAGCCAAAGGTCTCAAACTTGCAGTCGACGATGATGTCGTTTTCGATCTGCAGGTAAATCTTCATAATATCGCCGCACTTGGCATTGCCGACTTCGCCGATGCCGCTGGCGTTTTCAATGGAACCCACATTGCGGGGGTTCATAAAATGATCCATTACTTTTTCGCTATACAGTGCCATGTTTTTATTCTCCTCTTACAAAATATATTCTCTCTTGCCGGTCTGCAGGTCACGCCAGACAGGGCTCATGTTACGCAGGTACTGCACCACTTCGGGCACCACCTTCAGAATGTGGTCGATCTCCTCGTCGGTGGTGTACTCGGAAAGGGACAGGCGCAGGGATCCGTGAGCCACATCGTGGATACGGCCGATGGCCAGCAGCACATGGCTGGGATCCAGGGAGCCGGAGGTACAGGCCGAGCCGGAGGAAGCGGCCACGCCCTTCATATCCAGCAGAAGCAGCAGAGCCTCGCCCTCGATGCCCTCGAAGCAGAAGCTGACATTATTAGGCAGGCGGTTGACCCGGTCACCGTTGAGATCACAGTGCGGGATCTGGCTCAGACCTGCAATCAGCTTGTCCCGCAGAGCGGTGACACGCTGGGTGTAGCTGTCCAGGTTGGCAACGGCATACTCCAGAGCAGCGGTCATGCCCATGATACCGGCCAGGTTTTCGGTACCGGCACGCTTGCCACGCTCCTGGGCGCCGCCGTCGATGAGACTCTGCAGCATGATGCCACGGCGGCAGTACAGGGCACCCACGCCACGGGGACCGTGGAACTTGTGACCGGAGAGGCTCAGCATGTCGATGTTCATTTCCTTTACATTCAGCGCCACATGGCCAACAGCCTGCACTGCGTCGGTGTGGAAAATGACGCCGGCTTCCTTACAGACCGCGCCGATTTCTGCGATGGGCAGAACGGAGCCGATCTCATTGTTTGCAAACATCACCGTCACCAGGCAAGTATCCTCACGAATGGCATCCTTGACCTGCTGGGCAGTGATATTGTGATTGTGACGAACATCCAGATAGGTAACCTCGAAGCCTTCCTTCTCCAACCGCTGCAGAGTATGCAGCACGGCATGGTGTTCAAAAGCAGTGGAGATGATGTGCTTCTTGCCCTTTCTGGCACCCAGCATCGCAGCGGAGCGAATGGCCTGGTTGTCGGCCTCACTGCCGCCGGAAGTGAAATAGATTTCTCTGGCCTCGCAGCCCAGGCACTTGGCCACACGGGCACGGGCATCCTCCAGATGCTCCTTGGCCTCCTGGCCCACAGAGTGCAGAGAAGAAGGGTTTCCGTAGATCTCAGTAAAATAAGGCATCATAGCCTGTAGCGCCACGTCGCTAAGCTTGGTGGTTGCAGCATTATCCGCATAAACGTACATACAAAATCCTCCATCGGATATTTACCTATTATTTCCATAGGCAATGATATCATCAGCTACCTACTTTGTCAATAGGTAAATACACCATAAAATTAGGAATTAGAAATTAGGAGTTAGGAATGATCGGCAGTGCAGTATTTCTGCATCACAAAAATTCCTAATTTCTCATTTCCAATCCCTAATTGCTTTGGATTTATCTTTCCAAAATTTGTTCCAGGGTATGCACGAATTCCTCCAGGTTTCTCTGGTCGGCCTCGGAAAAACGATCATGGGCAGGGCTGTCCATATCCAGCACGCCCCAAATTTTGCCACCCACATGGATGGGGATGACGATCTCGGAATTGCTGGCGGCATCGCAGGCGATATGGCCGCAGAACTGGTGCACATCCGCCACCCGCTGGGTGCTATCCTCCGCAACGGCAGTACCGCAAACGCCCTGGCCCACAGGGATCAGGACCCGGGCAGCCTTGCCCTGGAAGGGGCCAAGCACCAGCTGGCCATCCACCATTTTGTAAAAACCGGCCCAGTTGATCTGAGGCAAAAATTCCCACAAAAGAGCGGCAGCATTGGCAAGATTGGGCGTTTCGTAACCAATGCCCTCCGTCCGCTTTTTCAGCTGCTCCAGCAGCGCCTCGTAATTTGTCAAATAAACCATAGTGCTCCTCCTTTTTTTAACAGTATACCTCTGCAAAGGCAAAAAGGCAAGATAAACTGTATTTTGACTCCATTAGCAAATTCGTCCTTATTTTTCGACTTTTACTTCGGTTACATTTGCGCAGCCTTGGCATATTAAAAAAGCGGAAGCAAAAGGAGGGCATCAACATGAAAAAAATCGCAATACGCTTGGGCGCTTTATTGCTTTGTATCTGCATTTGCGGCGTATCGGCCTTCGGTGCGGAATATTTGATCCCGGTGGGGCAGATCATCGGGTTGGAGCTGAGGGACAACCGGGTGACCGTAGCAGCATTTGATGAAGAATTGGGCAAAAATGCCCGGCAAGCCGGGCTGCGCATTGGTGACAAGCTTCTGCGCATCGATGGAAGGCCCATCACCTGCGCAGAGGATGTGCAACAATCGCTGCAGCATTCCCAGGGCACCATTACCCTGCAGCTGCAACGCAGGGGCAAACACGAGACCCTGATCCTGCAGCCGGCGATCACCAGGGACGGTCCCAAGTTGGGGATCTATCTGAAGGAAGGGGTCACAGGCATCGGCACAGTGACCTACTACGATCCGGACACCGGCATGTTTGGCGCTTTGGGCCACGGGGTCAACGATCCCGACAGCCAGCTCCTGCAGTTGGTCCGGGGTAGCGCCTACGAGGCCCAGGTGGTTTCGGTAAACAAGGGCCAGGCCGGGCAGCCGGGACAACTGCGAGGCTCTCTGATCGGCAAAACACCCATGGGTAATTTGATCAAAAACACACCCCGGGGGCTCTTCGGCAAGGCACAGATTCCCTGGACCGGCAAGCAGCTGCCCATCGCTGCTGCTTCGGAAATTCAAAAAGGTAGCGCCACCATCCTTTCCACCGTCAGCGGCACCGCCGTGCAGGAATATTCTGTGGAAATTCTCAAGATCTATCCACAAACCCGCGGTGGCGACAAAAACATGCTGATCCACATCACGGACCCCCGGCTGCTGGATGCCACCGGCGGCATCGTCCAGGGCATGAGCGGCTCGCCGATTATTCAGGACGGAAAGCTGGTGGGCGCCGTCACCCATGTACTGGTCAACGACCCGACACGGGGTTACGGAATTTTTATCGAAAATATGTTGGATGCGGCAAGCTAACGCCTACCTTGTGTAAAGGGGCCCAGAAAGGAGACGCATTATGGATTTCAGCAAAGTACCCATTGGTTTCGGCATGGCATTGGCGATGAATCACGCCGCGATGAACGCCTATTCTGCCATGACCGAAACGCAGAAACAGGAAGTTTTGGACAAGGCCCACAATGTCCGCTCCGAAACAGAAATGCACACGCTGGTTGCAAATCTTATCACTGGCAAAACAGAATAATACAGAGGGTGGCCGTTGGCCGCCCTTTTTCTATGTAAAGTTTGCTTGACAAAGCCCATCCGCTATGATATCATTCAAACGTAAAGCAAACTTTACACAGGAGGTGTGCTATGAAAAACCGGATCGAATCCATCAGGAAAGAACGGGGAATCCTGCAGGAGGAATTTGCCAAAGCCCTGGGCGTCAGCCGCCAGACCATCAGTTCCCTGGAAAACGGACGGTATAATCCGTCCATTCTGCTGGCACATAAGATCGCCAAGTATTTTGGTATGTCCATTGAAGAAGTTTTTATTTTTGAAGAGGAGGAAAAGGTATGAAACAGGATAAGCGCATCATCGCCAACACCATATATATTGTTCTGGGTGTCGCATTCTTGGTTTTGGGAATTTTGGAGGTCATCGATGCGTTTTGGAGCGGCATGGGCGGCGCGCTGATTGCAGTGGGTGTGATCCGGATCGTTCAGTTTTACCGTTTCCGAAAGGATGAGACCTACCGCGAAAAAGTAGAAATTGAAATGAAAGATGAACGCAACCAGTATCTCCGGATCAGAGCCTGGTCCTGGGCCGGCTATCTGTTTATTTTAATTGCAGCCGTTTCCACCATTGTATTCAAATTACTGGGACAGGATCTGCTGTCCATCGCTGCCAGCGCAGCCGTTTGCCTAATGATGCTCCTGTATTGGTTCAGCTATCTGGTCCTGCGAAAGAAATACTAAGAATGTTTGGACGGGGGCGATTTTGCCCCTGTCTTTTTTGTCGGAATTATGCTATACTTGTTCCAAACAAACAGGAACCAGGAGGCGCAGAAATGATACTTGTCACCGGGGCTACCGGATTTGTGGGGCAGACGATCATGCGGCAGCGAAGCGATGTGATTGCCTGTCCGTCGCTGCAGGGTGCCTCTTTTGAGGAGATCCGGCGGATCATTGCGGAAAGTGGCGCAACGGCCATTATCCACACAGCCGCAATTTCCGACACGGGCGCGTGTCAAAAGAACCCGGAGTCCTCATATCTCGCCAATGTACAACTGCCTGTGAATCTGGCCCAGGCGGCAGAGGGGATCAAGCTGATCTGCTTCAGCTCCGACCAGGTCTACATCGGTTCAGAGGCAGAGGGCCCCTACACAGAAGATCAAGCTCAGCCCGGCAATATCTACGGCGCCCACAAGCTGGAAATGGAGCAGCGGGTGCTGGACATCGCCCCGGAAGCTGTGCTGCTCCGGGCCGAATGGATGTACGGCTACTATTTGAAAAAGCCGAATTTCCTGATGAATCTTCTGAATGCCGAGGACGCCATCTGCTTCAGTTCCCGCCAGCATCGAGGTGTCACCTATGTCAAGGAAGTGGCGGAGCAGATGGATGCCGTCTTGACACTTCCCGGCGGCGTGTATAACTTCGGCAGCGAAACGGAGAAAACTATTTACGAGATCGCCGGGGACTTTTTGCGTTTGATTGGCAAGGAAGTTCGGCTGTTCGACGGGCCGCCCAGACACAATCTGTGGATGGATTGCAAAAAAGCCAGCGCTCTCGGCGTTCATTTTTCCAGTGTGGAAGATGGGCTGAAAGCCTGCGCCCGGGATCTGGGACTTCTGTGACGAAACCCTCCCCTGCCCTGTCATTCCGCTTGCAATTACGGCGGTTTGTGGTATGATAGGGCTATCTTTTTCAGGAGGTCTTTTATGGGCTATTTACTGCTTGCCATTTTTTGCAGCGCCATGATTTCCATCACCATGCGGCTGAGCACCGGAAAGGTCAGCGGCCATTACAGCATGCTGTCTGCCAACTATCTGGTCTGCGGCGTATTGGGTGCGCTGTACTCTGATTTTTCCTTGCTCGCATCCCAAACGGGCGGTGTGGGTTTCACCATTGGCATTTCCGTCCTGTACGGTGCGCTCCTGCTGGCCGGTCTGGTACTGCTGCAGCGCAGCACCCGCAAAAATGGTATTGTGCTGTCCTCCCTGTTTATGAAGCTGGGTCTGCTGGTGCCGTTTTTGGTATCCATCCTCTTTTTCCACGAAGTGCCCACCGGCCTGCAGATCGCAGGTTTCTGCGTGGCTGCCGGTGCCATCGTGGTATTTAATCTGAAAAAGGACGGCCAGAGTCGCTTCGGCATCGGCCTGCTCCTTCTGCTGCTGGCCAGTGGCGGTGGCGATGCCATCGTGAAGGTATTTGAAGCCCTGGGGCCCCAGGTGCTTTCCAACCATTTCCTGTGCTTCTCTTTCAGTGTGGCCTTTATGCTTTGTACGGGTCTGGTGATCCTCAAAAAGGCACGCCCCGACAGCAAGGCCATGCTCTACGGCAGTATCATCGGCGTTGTCAACTTCTTCTCCTCCAAGTTTATCCTGGGTGCCCTGGCGCAGATTCCTGCGGTAGTGGTGTTCCCCTCCTACAGCGTGGCCACCATGCTGGTGGTGACACTCAGCGGCCTGCTGTTCTTCAAGGAGCGGCTGAGCAAGCAGCAGTGGCTGGCCTTTGCCGCCGTGATCGCAGCCCTTGTCATGCTCAATATCTGAAGACAGAAGCCACCTTGCGCCCTTGACAATGACACCGGGCGCAATATATAATATAGGAAACTTCAAAAAGGAGCGACTTTTATGTTTTATCGTATGCATGTTGCAGGTCTGGAACGGGACCTGCCCATTTGCCCTGTAAACGAAAACCTGTCCATCGCCGGTTTCGTCATTTTTGGCGATCAGGAACTGACCGTGGCCTGCGCCCGGGATCTGCTGGCCAAGGCCCCCGCGTATGACTACATCCTCACTGCCGAAGCCAAGGGTATTCCCCTGGCCCACGAAATGGCCCGTCAGCATGGTGATGCCAAGTACATCCTGGCACGGAAGGGTCCGAAGCTCTACATGCGGGACATCTTCTCCGTCACCGTCAACTCCATCACCACTGGCAAGGAGCAGAAGCTGTATCTGGACGGCGCCGATGCCGCGCTGATGGAGGGTAAGCGGGGGCTGATCGTGGACGACGTGATCTCCACCGGTGAAAGCCTGAAAGCCCTGGAGGCCCTGGCCGAGCAGGCCGGCGGCATCATCTGCGGCAAGATGGCCATCCTGGCCGAGGGCGATGCCCAGGTCCGTCCCGACATCATCTATCTGGAAAAGCTGCCGCTGTTCAACCCCGACGGCACCCTTCTGGGCTAATGTAACATGTAAAAAGCCGACAGGTTCGAACCTGTCGGCTTTTTGTTATTCTTCGGGTTTAAAAACGAGGCGGTAGTAGTCATAGTCCAAAATAGCGGTGGAGATGGTGAAGCGGTTTTGGACGATCTGCGTCAGGATCTCCACATACCCGTCAGGGACCTCAGCGGGATCCACCAGGTAGGTCACCTTGCCGTTGGAGCTGTTGAACTTGACCTTATCGGTAATGAAGGAGCCGTTGTAGAGGGTCGCAATGTGCAGGGCATTGGGGTCCAGCACATCCTGTCCGATCAGCAATCGGGAGTCATACCGCAGTCCAAAGAGGTTCAGCAGCGTGGGCAAAATATCCACGGTGCAGCACGGGGTATCCACCACAATGGGGTCTTCCATGCCGTAGGACCAGCAAATGAAGGCGTTTTCATAGATACCGAAGGCGGTATCCACGCTCTCGCCGGCCAGTTCATTATACTGCTTGCTGTTCAGGCCATAGGGATAATGGTCGGCAGTCATGACGATCACCGTGTTTTCCAACTGACCGGCCAGTTCCAGCTGCTCCATGAGGTAAGCCATGGCCTTTTCCAGCTCCAGGTGGCAGGCGATGTAGGCACGGACGGCCTCGGAATAGTCCAGGTGGGCCACTTCATCCTGATGGAGGATGCACATGGGATTTTCCACAAAGTCATAAACATAGTGGCCGCTGAAGGTCATGTAGTAGGCATGGAACTGTTCCTGGTTGATGTAGTCACCGATGGACTGCTGCATCATCTCATAGTCGGAACTGGGCCAGCTGTGGCTGAAGGACATACCGGCATTCATAAATTTGCAGGTATAGCCCAAGTTGGGGTGGGTCTTGTTGCGGCCGTAGTAGCTGCCCTTGAAATTGTGGTAGCCGTAGCTGGGAACACCCTGCTGGGCCTGGAAGATATTTCCCAGGGCAAAGGGCAGATAATTGTCCTTGGAGGCCAGGAAGCTGCCGTCGCTCTTGGATCGGGACAGATCCGGGAACAGGCCCAGGCAGGCGCTGTACTCGCCGTTGGTGGTGGTGTTTTTATAGGAACAGTAGAAGTTGGTGAAGCGAATGCCCTCGTAATAGAGCTTGTAGAGGGTAGGCGTCAGCTCCCGGCTGATGACCTTGGGAGAGAAAGATTCGCAGACCAGGTAGATCAGATTTTTTCCCTCGAAGAGGCCGGTAAATTCGTTGGTCTGAGTGGGTCGCTGGGTTGCAAAATATTTGTGCAGCGCTTCCACCGTGGAATTGCCCTCCTGCTGTGCCTGAGCGATCAGGGCATCAAAGTCGATCTCAAGGGACTGATCTTTTACCGTGATCACCGGGATCTCCGGCTGAGAAGGATCGCTAGGATCGGGATCGCCGGAGGGAGTGGTGGGCTTGGGCGTGGTAGGCTTGGGGGTATTGCCGCCCAGGATGGACTCCAGATCCGAGGGATCCATGATGACCACATCGTCCATATCCACCGCCGGAGCATCACCGACACCCTGCAGCATATACTTCACTTCCAGCCGGAAGGTGGTCAAAAAGCCCAGCTTGGTGACGCTGGTGTCGGTGCCGGTATTGACATTGTAATAGGTATCATAGACGCTGTAGGGTGCCGTTCCGCCGATGGGCAGGCATGCCAGGCAGATCAGATGCAGCAGCACGCAGCACAGCACCTGCCGCAGGGTACAGCCCCAATAACGACGGTCCAGATTGACCCACTTCTTGTGCAGCAGCAGGCCCGTCACCGGCAGCGGCAGGGTCAGCAACAGCAGCAGGCCCACATTCTGCTTGACGCAGGCCATGGTTTCCTTAAAGAAATTGGTGACGGCATCACCGCCCATACCAATGAGGTAGACGGAAATAAAGCCGCCGAAAATCTTATAGTAGATCAGCTGGCAGGCATACCACAGGTACAGGACGCTCAGAGTGACCCACAGCACCGCAACATTGCCGGCTTTGGGCAGAAGACCGGCCAGCACCGTAGCCGCCAGAGCAAAGAACAGGGAGAACATCACCACATACAGGGCACTTCCGCCCAGCTGCTCAAACAGCAGCACATGCAGCAGCAGTTCCCAAAAAACGATGGCGCCGGTGAACAGCCCCAGCAGCCGCAGGGATGCCCGGGCAGAACGCTCCGTTTCGGGAGATCCCAGAAAAATTTGTCGTAATTTGGACAAGGATATCACCTCGTATTGAAATAATAATTACTGTAACTTTACTGCGGATTGCCAGAAAAAGCAAGTGCTAATTTTAGCTTTCGCAGATCCAAAAAATGCCACAGCGCAATGCGCTGCGGCATTTTTTGGGAAAGATCAACCCTCGGAAACGACGATTTCCTCCACCTGCAGGCCGGGGTTTCGGCGGCAGGTAAAGTCGATGGCCCAGTAGCTGGTAAAGACCATCAGGTTGTTGCCGTGGTAGTCCTCCAGCAGTTCGGCGTCAGAACCCAGGTTCAGCAAATCCAGGTCGCCGGGGTAGCTGACCACACGGCGGATCTCCTCATAAGGCAGATTCTCCATCCGCAGGTCCACGCCGTACTCGTTTTTCATACGGTACTGGAACACTTCCAGCTGCAGCACACCGACCACGCCCACGATGACTTCCTCCATACCGGAACCGGGCACCTTAAAGATCTGGATGGCACCCTCCTGGGCGATCTGCTCGGTACCCTTGACGAACTGCTTTCCCTTCATGGAGTCCTTGGCAGACACCCGGCAGAACAGTTCGGGGGCGAAAGTGGGGATGCCGGAATACTTGAACTTCTTACGGGGTACGGTGATGGTATCACCGATGGCAAAGATGCCGGGGTCAAAGACACCGATGACGTCGCCGGCATAGGCCTCCTCCACGATCTCACGCTCGGCAGCCATCAGCTGCTGAGGCTGGGACAGGCGCATCTTCTTACCGCCCTGCATGTGGAAATATTCCTTGTCACGCTCGAACTTGCCGGAGCAAATGCGCATGAAGGCCAGGCGGTCACGGTGGGCCTTGTTCATATTGGCCTGGATCTTGAAGACGAAGGCGGAAAAATCCGGGCTGAAGGCATCCACCAGGCCTGTATCAGCAGTACGGCTCAGAGGCGGCGGAGTCAGCTTCAGGAAGTTCTCCAGGAAGGGCTCGATGCCGAAATTGGTCAGAGCAGAGCCAAAGAACACGGGAGAAAGCTGACCGCAGCGGACAGCCTCAAAGTCCATTTCACGGCCGGCAGACAGCAGTTCCACATCGTCGATGAGCTGCTGGTGCTTCTTTTCGCTGTCAAGAAGCTCCGCCACCTGGGGATCATACAGATCCACCTCCAGCTTGTCAGCCTTGGCCTTGCCGCCCTTACCGGAGAAGAACAGCAGCTGGCTCTGCTGGCGGTCGTAGACACCCATAAAGTCCTGGCCACAGCCGATGGGCCAGTTCATGGCGTAGGTTTCAATGCCCAGCTCCCGCTCCACTTCGTCCAGCAGGTCGAAGGGATCCTTGGTTTCACGGTCCATCTTGTTGATGAAGGTAAAAATCGGGATATGGCGCATGGCGCAGACCTTAAAGAGCTTCCGGGTCTGGGGCTCAACACCCTTGGCGCCATCGATGACCATGACGGCAGAGTCGGCGGCCATCAGTGTACGGTAGGTATCTTCAGAGAAGTCCTGGTGGCCGGGGGTATCCAGAATGTTGATGCAGAAGCCGTCATACTGGAACTGCATGACGGAAGAAGTAACGGAAATACCACGCTGCTTTTCGATCTCCATCCAGTCAGAGGTAGCGGCACGGGAATTCTTCTTACCCTTGACAACGCCTGCCTGGGCGATGGCGCCGCCGTAGAGCAAGAACTTTTCGGTCAGGGTTGTTTTACCGGCGTCGGGGTGGGAAATGATGGCAAATGTCCGTCGGCGGCTGATCTCTTCATGTAACGTAGACATATAAATCCTCCAAAAAGGCATAGAATCCATAATAAGGCATTTTATTTTACCACATTTTTCTCTGCATTACAAGAGGAAAGAGCAAATTTCCAAAGCAAGAATATCCATGGTCACCCCTTGCGCTCTTCCTCTTTCTGTGCTATACTGCCAAAAAAGGAGGTAGCATATGGAAAAAGAACTGATCCTTCCTCCGGAGTTGGACAGCCCCGGAAAGCAGCACGTTGGCGTTGGCATCATCTACAGCGTTTTCGCATTCTTTTCTTTGCCCTTTCTGACCCTGCTCATCAGCGGTGGAAGCGGCGATAATGTAACCATACTGAGCGTTCTGGAGATGGTGTATCATATTCTCAACTGCGGCATTTTCTTTGCCATTTTCAAGGAGCTGATCCTGGATAGCTGGTTCCTGTTCCGGATCAATTGGAAAGCCATGTTCTCCAAGATCAAATATGCAGTGCTGGCCATGGTGGGTGTTGCTTACCTTTGGTATGCCATCGGCCGTATCACCGGCCTGGATATTTTCAGCATTGCCGTCTACGGCACGCTGCCCATCACGGAGCTGGATGTGCTGTTTTTCAGCACCGACCTGGTCTACGCCAAGCCCGTGATCGGCTTTATCTCTACCGTGCTGCTGGCCCCCTTCGCCATCACCTGCGCCTTTTACGCCGTGGGTTTTGCCCCTGCCTTCAATGTGCGGCCCTGGTTCGGCTATTTGATGGTCGCCGTGGTGACCGCCTTCCCGACGATCTGCAATGCGCTGACCTATTGGGACCCGACAGTGGAAATCGTTCTCTACATCGCCCGGCTTCCCCTGCACATGATCGCCTGCCGGGCCTACCAAAAAACCGAGAACATCTGGGCACCCATTTTCTGCCTGATGCTTGCCAATCTGATCGCCTTCCTGCGGCTTCTGATCCTGCTGCTGCTCGGTCAATAAAAAATAAGGAACCAGCCTCCCGGCTGGTTCCTTTTGTTATTGTATTCCGGAAATTTCCAGCATTTCCAAAACTTTTTGCCCTCTGGCGGTCAGGGCTACGGAGCCCTTGACGGGATAGGCGGCATAGCCGGCTGCATCGAAATTGGCAAGGGGCTTGTCATAGTCAAGGCTCACCAGCGCTTTCTGCTCCAGCACCTGCAGGATCAGGCTGTAGGTTTCCCGGGGATAGCGATCCTCTTCCAAATACACAGGCACCATATCGTCCGCCCGGCGGGCGATAGGCAGGAACGCAAACTGGCCCAGATTCTGCAGGAACTCGATCTCCCCTTCTGTCAGTTCCAACACCTTTGCGCAGCCGTCACAGCTGCCACAGTTATGGTTGCAGCCCATTCGTTCATCTCCTTTGCGGTTGTTTTCTTTTATTATACACGCAATTGCATCCTTTGCAACGAAAAAGATTTCCGGGCAACAAAAACCAGAGTCGCGTATGCGGCCCTGGTTTTCTTTATTTTTCCCGATAGAACAGCCGGAGGATCAATGCATCCAGTTTTTCTTCATCCACATGGAATTCATAGTATTCCTTGCCCAGCACATTTTCGCCTTCCGGGGTCACGATTTCCCGGATCTCAAAGCCCTTGAAGCGGCTGAGCATGCCGCCGATGGTATTGACAGAGCAATCCGACACCAGATAGGGTGCCAACTGGCTCTGGAGGTTTGTCAGGAAGGTTTCATCCGCTTCCAGGGTTTTCTGAAGGGCCTCCATAAATCCCTGGATATAGTCCTTCTGGCGGTCAATGCGGGAAATATTCAGCTGATCGCCGACACCTTTTCGGGTGCGGATATAGTTGATGGCCTGTTCACCCCGCAGGGTAACATAGCCCTTCGTGATGGTCGGATCCACATTGGAAAAGTCCTCCTCCACCAGGACCGTTACGCCACCGACTGCATCATTGAGAATGGGAATCGCATCCATATTCATGGACACATAGTAATCAATATCAATGTCGTAGAGGAAGTTAGACACAGTTTCCCTGGTGTTCTCGCAGCTGCTCTGCAAGCCGTTTCCGTAGGTATGCGACAGCGCCAGCTGTGCGAAGCTATGGCCCGCCGGCAGGCCGTCAATGCCCAGCACCGGCATACGCAGCATCGTATCACGGTTCAGGTACAAGATGCTGCAATCCTTTTGCAGCTGGTCAAAGATCAGCAGCGCCACCATATCCGCCGCGCCGTCATTTCGGTAATATCCGCTGTCCTGCACCGGACCTTCCTGGTCAATACCCATCACCAGGACCACGGTAATATCCTGCCGGGGGAAATATTCAATGCCGTTTCGAATGATCGTCTTTTTCGCCGCTTCTGCCTGCTCGACCCCTTTTTTAAAAAGAGTGGACTCCAGAATCTGGAGTCCACTAATCAAAAAAGCAACGATCAGAATCAGAATGGCGACGAAATACGCGATCTTCTTAAAATTTTCGCGTTTTTCCATAATCTCATCCCATTTGTGCAGACAAATCAGTTCTTTTTCTTCTTGGAATTGATCACGACCAGCGTCACAATGCCTGCCACGCTCAGCAGCATCACCCCGGCAAGGATCACCAGCTTGCCACGCATGGGGTCACCGGTGACGGAGCTGTCTTCATGCTTGAGGACAAAGGCTACAGGGCAGATATCCTCAAACTCCACAGTCAAGGTACCATCGCCATTGTTCTTGACGTTCTTTGCAGGAACCCACTGGCCGGCGTTTCGGGCCTGGACACCACTACGGGCAACGACATTCTGCTCATAGACCATAACGATGATCTCATCCTTGGCATCAACGCCCAGGTTGAAGGTAACCGTCAGGGTGATGCCCTCCTGCTTCAGCTCTGTGGGCTTGTCGCCGTGCGTTTCTTTCTGTTCGCGGCAGTCGTTGAACTTATAGCTGACATCCAGCAGGTCACGGATAACATACTTTCCCTCGATGGGCAGGGTCATTTCGCCGCTCATCAGCATGTCGTACACATCCAGCAGCAGATCTCTGTCGTACTGCGTAATATCGGTAACCTTTTCCTCGGCCTGGCGGATGGTGCTGACGATCAGGCATCCGGTAACATCCTTTCCGTCCTGCTCGCCCTTCACAATCTCGGGGCCGTCCTTATACTCAATGCTGGGCACAAACTCATTTTCCGTGGCCATAACAGGGGCACCGATGGCCAAGCACAGAGCCAGGACCATAGCCAGACAAATCACTTTCTTCATAGCATTCGTCTCCAAATAAATTTTTAAACAATTTTTATACACGGCTACAATTTTCAGACAAAACGGTATTTTCACAAACCCGGATACGCTCCAGCGCTGTACATCCCAACCGTTTTTGGATCCGATCCCGGGCAGGGCCCAAGTTGGGCATTCTGCGCATCAGGTCATGACAATCGGAGCCCAGCAAATGGATCCGACCTGCCCTCATCAGCTTCATTGCCATCGGGGCAGCCAACGGACGCAGGAAGAAGGAGCCATTGGCCTGGATCAAAACAGGAAGTTCCTCCAGCCGCTTTAACACGCGATTGCCTTCCAAAGGACGCAGGTAGCGGTCAACATGGGCAATAATGGGTGTGATCCCCTGCTTTTCATAAATCAAACCGATCTCCTGGTACATATTCTCTGTCCAGGGCATGGCTGGCATCTCTAACATCATAAACCCTTTTTGTCCGATTGCCAACCGAGAAAGGGCCTGCGAGTCGCTGATTCCGGGAAAATAGTACACCTCTGCACCCAAAATGACCTCCGGAAGTTCCGGTTCTGCAGCCATTGCCGCCTGCAGTCTTTCCCAGGCCGCAGCCCTTCTTTGAAGGAAGCGGTCCGGTGTATCATGATTGGCATAGAAATGGGGGGTTGCGACCACATGGGTGATCCCCTGCTCCGCTTCCAGCCGCAGCATTTGCAGCGACTCTTCCACGGAACGGCTACCATCATCCAGTCCAGGCAGGATATGGCTGTGAAAATCCACCCGCTTATTCATGGTTCTTCGCATTGGCTACCCTGCGGTCGTTTTTGGCATAGCGGGCACCATAGTACTTATGATAACGCTTATAGTAGCTCTTGCCGTACTTGCCGCTGTGCTCTGTGGTGCAGTTGTACACAACACCCAGGATTCGGGTATCAATGAAGGCAAACTGGCGAACCGCATCGGACAGCACCAGGCGGTCACAGTAATTCTGACGAACCACCAGCAGGATACCGTCGGTTTCCTTGGCAATGGTCATGGCATCACTGACCTCACCCACAGGCGGCAGGTCCAGGATTACATAGTCATAGGTCTGTCGCATGGCGTTCAGGGCCTTTTTCATCCGCTCAGAGCTCAGCAGTTCCACAGGGTTGGGCGGATTCTCACCTGCAGAAATCACATGGAACTCATGATCGGTATCCTTGATTTCGCAGGTTTGCACCAGTTCTTCCAGACCGCACTGTCTGGTCAGGTAGTTGGAAAGGCCGGGATATTTCAGCAGACCCAGCTTGCTGGCCAGGGTGGGACGGCGCATATCGCAGTCCACCAGCAGGACCTTCTTATCCAGCTGTGCCATGGCATATGCCAGGTTGACCGCAGTCAGGCTCTTTCCTTCACCGCTGAGGGCACTGGACAGGCCGATCACACGGCAGTTACCTTCATCGGCAAACGAGAACTGCAGCTTGGTACGCAGCAGTTTGTAGGCCTCGGAAGCAGCAAAGCTGATATCCGGTCCCATCAGCGCAGTTTTTTCTGCCTGGCTGACGGCTGCGTACTTGCCTCTCCGCCTGGAGTCTCCGTAGGTAGTGACGCCCTTGGTGGGGGCAGTCATATTGGGCACTTCTGCCAGAATCGGATGCTTGCAGCTTTGCTCCACATCCTCCTCGGTACGAATGGTAATGTCAAACAGTTCCCGCAGCACGATGATGCCGACCACCATCACAAAGCCGATCAAGAAGCCGACGATGGTATTGGTGATGTAGTTGGGAGAACTGGGCTCAGACGGCAGCACAGCCTTGTCCACAACCTTTGCCGAGGAATTCTCAATGATATCGGCGATCCGGTTGGGCAAAATATAGGCGATGGCCGCTGCGATCTTTTCCGCTTCCACCGGATCGGGGCTGGTAACTGTTACCCGGAAAATTTCCGTATCGCTCACCGCTTCTGCGGAGATCATCTTCTTCAGTTCGCTGTAGGAACGATCCACACCGGCATAGTCGATCACATCATTCAGCGACTCCCGGGTATTAAGGATCACGATGTAAGACTCGACCAGGTTTCTGGAAGCAGACAAGTCACCGGAGGAAAGACTGAGCGACGTATCACCCAGGGACAGAGAACCGTTGTTCACATAGAACATTGCCGAGGACTCATACTTGGGCGAAACAAGGCAAAAGGTGCCCACCAGAGTCAGCACCGCACACAACAGCGATACGATCGCCACCATCCACGCCCGGTCCAAAATGGTGCGCAGCAGCCGTCCCAGGTCGATTTCAACCTCTTGCCCGGCCATTTTATTCTTTTCGTCCATATCACACGCTCCTTTTCACACTTTGCTCCGCAGCACTGGTACAAACCATTCTGCAGCAAAGAAGGCCATCGAAATAAATGTTATTTCCGCACTCTTTTCGCAAAGCCAATTATATATGATTTCTTCTCCAATTGCAAGGCCTTAGTCCCGCATAAACACATCACGGGTATAAACTTTCTCCTGCACATCATCCAGCACCGCATCATAGCGATTGGCAATGATGGCCTGGCTCATCGCCTTGAATTTTTCCAAGTCATTGACGACCTGGCTGCCAAAGAAGGTGGAATCCTCCGGCAAAGTGGGCTCGCAGACAATGACCTTTGCGCCCTTGGCCTTAATGAAGCCGGCCGCACCCGTCACCAAGATGCATTTGCCGTTCAGTTGTAAGGTTTCATTCAGCAAAGGATATTTCCTCTACACAGTCACACGGACAATCAATGCCGTCGTTTTTTGCCGCGTGCAAAGCAGAACACCATCAGCAGGCCAAAAAGCGCACCGGAAAAATCCAGCACCACATCCGTAACCATGCTGCCTCTGCCCGTGAAAAACTGGATATATTCGTCTGCCACCGCCACCAACAGCACCAGCAGTACCGGCAGTGACCGCAGCGTCTTCCCTGTCAGCAGACCGATTCGGCGAAACAGCCCGCCCATCAGCAGACCCAGTAGGGCAAACTCCGTAAAATGGGCCATTTTTCGCACAAAATGATGGAAATTTTCCACCGGGATACGCCCATTGGGATCAAGAATCCCCAGCAAAAATGCAGTGATCCGGCCGCTTTGCGCTCCGGATTCTTCCCGGGAAAGGCAGGAGTTGCTCCAAATAAAGGCGACCATCAGGCCCGTCAAAACACTCAACAGCACAAGGGCCCGGCGATGATGCAAATCAGATTTCTTCATAGAATATTTCCGGTTACCGGATCCTCCGTATCACGCAGATATTGCAGTGTTTCCGTACAGTTTTTTCTTTTTACGGGAGTAAAAGCACAGACCCAATACCACCCAAATGGCCAGCATCAGGTAGGATTCTTTGCCAAAGTGTACGCCTTTCAGCCCCGGGATCGGCACCAGCTGCAGGATTACAAATGCAGCGGAAAACACTGCGCCCACGGCGGCCATGGTTTTTAAAAGCAGGCTGCCATCCCTGTCCACTTTCAGCTTCCGGAAAGCAGCGGTACAGGTGAAGAAAAAGCCCATGGAAGCACCGATGGAAGACATATCCACAAACCATCCCAGGGCCTCTCTGCCCAGGATGGGGCCGGAAAAGGAGATGAGAACGCAGAAGACGATGGCATTTTTCGGTGTGCCGTACTTGGGGTCGATTTTCTCAAAGACTTTGGGCAAGAAGCCGTCCTTGGCCATAGAGTACAGCAGACGGGAAGATGCCAGGTAGAAGCCCATAATGCCGGAAAGCACCGCACAGGATACGGCCAGGCCGATGAGCACTTTGCCAAACACACCCAGCATCTCCTCAGCAGCAATCAAGAGCACCCACTCTCCTGCAATAACCCGGTCCGGCCAGTTTTCCAGGGCTGCGGCAGCCACCGCATTATTGGTGATGTACACGAAACAGCCGAACAGAATAGCCACCACTATAATGCCAATAACCTTTTTATAGGAGAAGTTGAATTCCTCCACCGCCTGGGGGATTGTGTCGAAGCCCACATAAGCCCACGGCGCAATGGCAAAGGTTGCCAGAATCGCAGACAGGATGCCCCTGGTTCCGGTGTGGGCAAACTGGCCGATATTGTCAGTAGTTGCTTGACCTACTATGGCTGCAGCCTTATCAAATCCCCAAATGGGCACCATGTTGATGCCCTTGGCCTTGGCGCTGAACAGAGCAGAAATTGCCAGCACAAACACAGCCGTAGCCAGCATGCCGGACAGGATTGTTTGAATGATGCCGGCCTTTTTTACGCCAAGGACATTCAAAATGCCAAACAGGATCAAAATCGCCGTGGCAAAGATCATTTCGCCAAAGTAGATTTCAAAGCCGGCCACCGAATAGTGGAAGCCAAATTTCAGAATGTCGGCCTTGCCATCCAGGCCATCGACGATAAGGCCGATGGCGGTGGAGTTCATAGGCACATTGGTCAAATAGGCCGCCACCAGGAACCAGCCGCAGACATAGGCCATTTTCTTGCCGAAGCATTCCTTGGTGAAAGTGTATTCACCGCCGGCTTTGGGATATTTGGGGATCATGTAGGCATAGCTGAAGGCGATGATGATCATCACCACAGCACCAAGGATCATGGCAATGGTCGTTCCTGCTACACCGGAATTGGGCAAAAACCTTTTGCCGGGATTTACGAATGAGCCCCAGCCAATGATGCAGCCAAATGCCAGGGCCCATACATGCGTTGGCGATAATTGCTTTTGTAATGTCTTATTCTCATTATTTTTCAATATTTATCTCTCCGTGCATTTAATCTCGTTCAAAGATATCACGAGTATAGACCTTATTTATTACCTCTTCCAAATTGCTGTCATATCTGTTTGCAAGGATAACTTCACTTGTTGTTTTGAATTTTTCAAGATCGTTCACAACTTCACTTCCAAAAAACGTGGTTCCGTTTTCCAATGTAGGCTCATAAATAATCACTCTTGCCCCTTTGGCTTTAATGCGCTTCATTACGCCCTGAATGGAGCTTTGGCGGAAATTATCCGAATTGGATTTCATGGTCAATCGATAAACGCCTACAACAACCTCTTTCTCGCAAGCGGAATCCCACTGACTGTTTTCGGAGTAATACCCTGCCATCTCAAGCACACGACTTGCAACAAAGTCCTTTCTGGTGCGATTGGACTCCACTATGGCCTCGATAAGATTCTGAGGAACATCATTATAGTTTGCAAGAAGTTGTTTCGTGTCCTTCGGTAAACAGTACCCACCATAACCGAAGGAAGGGTTGTTGTAGTGGCTTCCGATTCTTGGATCAAGACAAACTCCATTGATGATAGACTTGGTATCAAGCCCCTTCATCTCGGCATAAGTATCAAGCTCGTTGAAAAAGCTAACTCTAAGTGCAAGATACGTATTTGCGAAAAGCTTTACAGCCTCCGCCTCAGTAAATCCCATAATAAGGGTGTCTATATCTTGCTTAATTGCACATTCACTCAGCGCCGCCGCAAATTTCTCAGCCGCCTGAGTAAGACACGCATCCGCTGCATCTGTGCCGACAATAATTCTGCTGGGATAAAGGTTATCGTACAGCGCCTTTGATTCACGCAAGAATTCAGGGCTAAAGATAATTCTTCTGTTTCCTGTTTTTTCTCGTATTTTCTCGGTAAAGCCTACAGGAATCGTGGATTTAATTACAATTACCGCGTTGGGATTACACTTTCCAACTGCATCTATCACCGATTCTACAGCAGATGTATCAAAATAATTCTGCTTGCTGTCATAGTTGGTTGGTGTGGCAACAATAATATATTCTGCCTTCTTGTAAGCCTTTTCAGCATCTAATGTTGCGAGAAGATTTAAGTCCTTCTCTGCAAAATATTTTTCAATATACTCATCTTTTATAGGGCTGATTCGTTGATTGATCTGTTGAACCTTTTCGGGAACAATGTCAACAGCAGTAACTTCATGTTTCTGAGCAAGAAGAACAGCTAAAGACAGTCCAACATAGCCCGTACCTGCTACTGCTATTCTCATCTTTATCCTCTTTTAAGTTTTACTAAAATAATATTCTTTGTACCAAATTGCGAATTTTCTCAGGCCTTCTCTAAGGCTTGTTTGAGGCTTGAAGCCAAAATCACGCTCCAGTGGCATAACGTCCGCATAAGTAACGGGTACATCACCGGGCTGCATGGGAACAAGCTTGCTGTGTGCATTGATGTCAAAATCCGCAGGCAACACGCCTGCTGCAACAAGCTCCTCGCCCAATATCTTCACAAAATCAAGCAGATTTTCCGGTGCGTTATTGCCGATGTTATAAACAGCATAAGGCGGAATCGGCAATCCATCCTCGCCTGTCTTCTTTTCGGGGGCACGCTTCATCACACGAAGGACACCCTCGACAATATCGTCAACGTAGGTAAAGTCGCGCTTGCAATTGCCGTAATTAAATATTTCGATGGTTTCTCCATGAAGAAGCTTATTCGTGAAGCCAAAATACGCCATATCAGGCCGTCCCGCAGGGCCGTAAACCGTAAAGAAGCGCAAGCCAGTCGAAGGGATGTTATACAGTTTAGAGTAGGCGTGCGCCATCAGCTCGTTGCTTTTTTTGGTTGCGGCGTACAAGCTGACAGGGTTGTCCACCTTGTCATCGGTAGAATACGGGATTTTCTTGTTGCTTCCGTATACGCTGGAGCTGGACGCATACACCAAATGCTCCACAGGATAATGACGGCAGGCCTCCAAAATGTTGTAGAAGCCGATGATGTTGGACTCCATGTACACGTCGGGATGGTCGATCGAATACCGAACGCCCGCCTGTGCGGCAAGGTTGACCACGATATTAAAGTTATATTCCTCAAAGAGCGAATCCACAAGCGCTTTGTCGGCAAGATTACCGAGAACGAAGCGCCACGTCACATTCGGATTTTTCCGCACTACTTCTTCAATTTGATGCAAACGGTATTCCTTCAGCGAAACGTCATAATAGTCGTTCATATTGTCAAGCCCGACTATTGTGATGTTCTCTTCTAATTCTATAAGTTTCAATACCAAATTTGCACCGATAAAACCAGCAGAGCCAGTAACTAAAACTGATTTTTGTTTCAGCATATCAATTTCCTTTTTTGTTTTCAAAAACAATAACTGCATTTATATCCTATCATTAATTATTTTAATTGGATCAATAAAGCGGCTAAAATTAACTGTTTCATCAACCGTTTCTTTTCCGCTATGTCTTTTAAAAAGAATTTCATCTCTATGATTCGTTATGGAATCGCCAACAAGAACAAACTTAGGATAGTCCTTAATTTCCAAAAAATCTTTCACAAATTCATCAGTACACTCATTTTGATAAGAAAATTTCAAAATTATCCGGTCCCAATTAATTCTTTGGATTCTTCTGTTCCACTTTTCCAAAACTATATGCTCATTGGGATAATGGAGAAAAACAATTTCTACATCGTCCAATTTACCTATAATAGCGTTACCATTGTTTTGCTTTTTTATAGACTCAAAATAACGTGAGTTTTCAATCGGAATTATTTCTAAATCAAGTGAAAGATAATATTTTAAGTTGCAGCAAAATCTAACGAAATCTTCGGCGAAAAAATAGGCACCTATTGTAGGAGATAATTTAGGTATTCCGAAATACTCGTAGCAGCATCCACCCCAACAGTTGTTGGAAATTATTGTGAAATTATCATACTTCAGACGTTTTTTTCGAGACGAAGCTAACAGAGGTATGAATATTTTCTTCTCAATTTTATTACATAAATTATTAATTCTTTTTACAAACATACTCATAATTATGTTCCTTGCAAACACATGTTTACGTTCAATGATGTTTTACTCAGTTTTAGCCAAACGAATATTTGTTTCCACCGCACACCACGTGGAGGTACTGAATTTCGTGCGGTTCCCTCCCCGAAGGGAGGGAGATTGAATGTTCAATCGTTTGCAAATTAATATGAATTAATCGAAAATCACTTTACCGTCTGCACCAAAGGTGTAGGTGCCGATGGGCAGATCGCAAGAAGTAATGTTACACTGGCTGGTCTGGCTTCTTCTCATCTTGCCGTTGGTCGTAGAGAAGTAGTAGTAATCCTCGCCTACCTTGGTAAGACCGGTCATCTGAATAACG
>JAZUBW010000113.1:0-4593 GCA_045638785.1 Faecousia sp. | reverse complement strand
TAAGGGCCGCCTGGTGGGCCGTCCCAGATATTGATAAGGAGAGAATGAGCTATGAAAATCGTAGACGTTATCTGCTCTGCCGGCCGTACCGGCTTCTATTTCGACGACCAGCGCGCTATTAAGGGTGGCGCAGGCCATGACGGTATTTTCTATGTAGGCGCTCCTGTAACGGAAGGTTTCCGCACCATCCGCCAGGCAGGCGAGAGCATCTCTGTGATGCTGGTGCTGGAAGACGGGCAGATCGCCATGGGCGACTGCGCGGCTGTTCAGTACTCCGGTGCAGGCGGACGCGATCCCCTGTTCCTGGCTAAGGACTTCATTCCGATCATCGACAAGTACATCAAGCCCGAGCTGGTTGGCAAGGAAGCCAATGACTTCCGTGGCCTGTGCGCCATGATGGAAGCCATCCAGGTGGAAGGCAAGCGCCTGCACACCGCCATCCGCTACGGTATGTCCCAGGCCATCCTGGACGCCGTTGCCAAGGCTACCGGCCGTCTGATGTGCGAAGTTGTGGCTGACGAGTACGGCTGCACCGTGTCCGAGACCCCCATCGACATCTTCACCCAGTCCGGCGATGACCGTTACAACGGCGCTGACAAGATGATCATCAAGGGCGCTCAGGTTCTGCCCCACGCTCTGATCAACAACGTGGAAGACAAGCTGGGCCGCAACGGCGAGAAGCTGGCTGAGTACGTTGCATGGCTGCGTGACCGCATCCTGGCCAACCGTACCAACGAGGCTTATGCTCCCGTGTTCCACATCGACGTCTACGGCACCATCGGCGCCATCTTCGGCAACAACAACTATGTTGCCATGGCTGACTACATCGAAGAGCTGGGCCGCATCGCCAAGCCCTTCAAGCTGCGCATCGAAGGCCCCATGGACTGCGACTGCGACCGTGAGACCCAGATGACCGCTCTGGCTGGCCTGACCGCCGAGCTGGATCGCCGTGGCTGCGACGTGGAGCTGGTTGCTGACGAGTGGTGCAACACTCTGGAGGACATCAAGCTGTTCGCCGACAACAAGGCTGGCCACATGGTGCAGATCAAGACTCCCGACCTGGGCGGCATCAACAACACCATCGAGGCTGTTCTGTACTGCAAGGAGAAGGGCATCGGCGCTTACCAGGGCGGCACCTGCAACGAGACTGACCGCTCCGCACAGGTCTGTGTCCACTGCGCTATGGCTACCAAGCCCGTGCAGATCCTGGCCAAGCCCGGCATGGGCGTGGACGAGGGTTACATGATCGTTTACAACGAAATGAACCGCATCCTGGCCATCCGCAACGCCAAGAAGAACAAGTAATTTGCTTGTATAAAAAACCGGAAGGGGAGACCCTTCCGGCTTTTTATTTACTTAAATGTGCACAACAAGTGAGCAAATGTACATTGTACATTGACGGGGGCTGCGGAATATGGTATGCTAAATAAAAAAGGAGTGGATCCTATGTTTGAAAATATTGGCAGCAAGCTCAAAGATTTTGCCAAGGTGTATACTGTGATCGGTATGGCCATCGTTGCGATCGCAGCGATCATCCTGTTGTTTTCTGTTGGATTTTTGGGGCTGTTGTATGGTGTGATTGGCTGTGTATCTGTTTGGGCCACCGGTGCGATGGCGTATGGCATCGGCCAGGCGGTGGAGAACACGGATGCGCTGCGCAAGAAGCTGGCACCCGAAACATTGGAGCCTGAAGAGCCGGGCTATCAGCCTGTGCCCAAGCGGGAGCCCTGGGTCTGTGTGTCCTGCGGCATGGAAAATATGGGCCATGTTCCATATTGCAACGGCTGCGGTACCAGCAGAGAATGGTCCAATGCGAAGAAGGAAACAAACTGAGTGCACATACTTCCCCGCAGGGTAGTCCCTGTGGGGTTTTTGCCTGTGTCGGGGTGTATTTATTGGGTGGACAAAACGAGATATAACGAGAAAATAAAAAATAAATCTGCTGTTTTGGTATATTTGTGCATTGACTTTCGGCCCGTTTCGTCATATGATAAGTGTGCTATAGTTTATACAAGATGGGTCCTTGCGACCTGTCGGTTTTTTAGACAGAACCTACAATCATAAAGGAGAAATTGCTATGATTCGTTCTCTGGAAACCCTGCGTACCTCTCTGGGTCAGCAGGGCCGCAGCAAGATCGCTGTTGCCGTGGCCCAGGATGCCGAAGTACTGCTGGCTGTGAACGCTGCCTACGATCTGGGCATCGCCAGCGCCGTGCTGGTGGGTGACGAGGCTGAGATCCGCGCCATCGCTGCCAAGCTGAACATCGACCTGGCCAACTATGAGATCGTCCACGAGGCCGACAAGGTGGAAGCCTGCCGCAAGGCAGTCAAGCTGGTCCGTGACAAGGAAGCTGACGTGGTGATGAAGGGTATCGTCGATACCTCCGTCATCCTGAAGGCAGTTCTCGACAAGGAAATCGGCCTGCGCATGAGCCCTGTGCTGAGCCATGTGGCCGTCTTCGAGGTGCCCGGCTATGACCGGCTGTTCTACCTGTCCGATGCTGCCATGAACATCGCTCCTGACCTGGAGACCAAGAAGCATATCCTGCGCAACACCGTGCAGGTGGCCCACGCTTTGGGCAACGAGAATCCCATCGCTGCCTGCCTGTGCGCCGTGGAAAAGGTCAATCCCAAGATGCAGGCTACTTTGGATGCTGCCGGCCTGGTGGAGGCCAACCAGAACGGTGAGATCACCGGCTGCACCGTCATCGGCCCTCTGGCACTGGACAACGCCATTTCCGTGGAAGCTGCCCATCACAAGGGCATCACCGATCCCAATGCCGGTCATGCTGACATTCTGCTGGTTCCCGCCATTGAAGTCGGTAACGTCTTCTACAAGTCCATGGTCTTCATGGCCCGTGCCAAGAACGCCGGTGTCATCGTGGGTGCCAAGGCTCCCGTGGTCCTGACCTCCCGTGCCGACTCCGACGAGACCAAGCTCAATTCCATCGCTCTGGCCCTGCAGATCGCAGCCGCCAACCGCTAAAAAAGGAGAATTTTAATGGATTACAAAGTTCTTGCTATGAACTTCGGTTCCACTTCCACCAAGGTCGCCATCTATGAGGGCGCCAAGGAAGTGATGACCCAGACTTTCCGCCATACCAACGAAGAAATGGCCAATATCCACAACATGGAGGAAAACGCTGCATTCCGTAAGGGCGTCATCATGTCCTACCTGAAGGAGCAGAATGTGGACCTGGCTTCCCTGGATGCCATCGTCGGCCGCGGCGGCCTGATGCGTCCCATCGAGGGCGGCACCTATACCGTCAGCGAGAATATGCTCAAGGACCTGCACAGCTGTGAGTACGGCTACCATGTCTGCAACCTGGGCGGCATCCTGGCCAACGAGATCGGCGGCGAGCTGGGCAAGCCCGCTTACGTGGTCGATCCTCCCGTTGTTTATGAAGTTGCTGATGTGGCCAAGCTGTCCGGCCATCCCGACTTCCCCCGCCGTCCTCTGTTCCACGCTCTGAACCAGAAGGCCATCGCCAAGCGTTTCGCTGAGGAGTCCGGCCGTCCCTATGACAGCCTGAACCTGATCGTTGCCCACATGGGCGGCGGCACCTCCGTTGGCTGCCATCGCCAGGGCATGGTCGTGGATGTCAACAACGGCCTGGAAGGCGAAGGCGCCTTCACCGGCGAGCGCTGCGGCGGTCTGACTGCACTGGATGTGGTCAAGGCTACTCTCAGCGGCCAGTGGGGCACCACCTATGCGGAGATCCGTCACGAGCTGTGCATGAAGTCCGGCCTGGTGGGTCACACCGGCACCAACGACGGCCGTGAGATCACCCGCCGTATTGCCGAGGGCGACAAGCAGGCTGAGCTGGCTTACCGCACCATGGCTTACCAGGTTTCCAAGGAGATCTGCGCTCTGGCCGCACCCCTGAAGGGCAAGGTTGATGCCATTCTGCTGACCGGCGGCTTCGCTTATGACAAGACCCTGATGAGCTGGATCGAAGAGTACGTCGGTTTCCTGGCTCCTGTCCATGTCTATCCCGGCGAGGATGAGATGCTGGCTCTGGCCCAGGGCGCTATGCGCGTGCTGACCGGCAAGGAAACCGCTAAGGTGTACTAAGATGAAGAGAATTCAGATCATCACCGGCCACTATGGCAGCGGCAAGACGGAATATGCCGTCAATCTGGCGTTGCATTTGGTGCAGGAGCATGAAAATGTGGCACTGGCGGATATGGATATCGTCAATCCCTATTTCCGCTCCTATGAGCAGGCCAAGCGCCTGGAAGAGGCCGGTGTTCGGGTGATTGTCACTTCCTGCGGTGGTATCGCCGATATTCCCGCTATCAATCCGGAGGTCATGAGCATTTTCCAGCAGGAAAAGTGGACAGGCGTTCTGGATATCGGCGGTGACCCCATCGGAGCTCGAGTGCTGGCACGGTTTGCCCCCCAGCTGAAGCCGGAGGATTTTGATCTTCTGTTTGTACTCAATGCCAACCGTCCCGAGACGAAGGATGTGGAGAGCGCGCTGCAGTATATGCAGGGCATCGAAGCGGAATGTCGTCAAAAGATCACCGGCATTGTGAACAATACCCATCTCTGCGGGGATACAACAGCAGAGGAAGTTCTCAAAGGAGCCG
>JAZUBW010000112.1:0-1838 GCA_045638785.1 Faecousia sp. | reverse complement strand
CTTAGCATAGCAGCCGCCCTCGAAGTTGAACACGCCGTTGTCGTCCCAGCCGTGCTCGTCGTCGCCGATCAGCAGACGCTTGGGATCGGTGGACAGGGTGGTCTTGCCGGTGCCGGACAGGCCGAAGAACAGAGCGGTGTTCTCACCGTTCATATCGGTGTTGGCGGAGCAGTGCATGGAAGCGATGCCCTTCAGGGGCAGGTAGTAGTTCATCATGGAGAACATACCCTTGTTCATCTCACCGCCGTACCAGGTGTTCAGGATGACCTGCTCACGGGAGGTGATGTTGAAGGCCACGCAGGTGCTGGAGTTCAGGCCCAGCTCCTTGTAGTTCTCAACAGCAGCCTTGGAGGCATTGTAGACGATGAAGTCAGGCTCGAAGTTTGCCAGCTCCTCCTCAGAGGGCACGATGAACATATTCTTGACAAAGTGTGCCTGCCATGCCACTTCCATAACGAAGCGGACATTCATGCGGGTGTCGGCGTTGGCGCCGCAGAAGGCATCCACCACGTACAGCTTCTTGCCGGACAGCTCCTTCATAGCCAGGTCCTTCACGGTTGCCCAAACAGCCTCGCTCATGGGATGGTTGTCGTTCTTGAACTCGGGGGAGGTCCACCACACGGTGTCCTTGGAGTTGTCGTCCATGACGATGTACTTATCGGAGGGGCTGCGGCCGGTGTACACGCCGGTCATAACATTGACGGTGTCCAGCTCGGTCAGCTGACCCTTCTCATAGCCTTCCAGAGAGGAATCCGTCTCCGCTGCAAACAGCTCCTCGTAGGAGGGGTTGTGGATGATCTCGGTAGTGCCGGTGATGCCGTACTTGCTCAGATCGATCTGTGCCATAATTTTAACCTCTTTCATTTTTTAAAGTAATACCAAACAGTGCAGTTTTTCCGCGCTCCCGTTCGGTATCCCATTTTTTGCAATGATATCATACACCATCTAAAACCAAAAATCAATAACATTCTGCGAAAAATTATTTCTTTTCTTGCGGAAACTTTTTGGTTAAGAATTACTCCCATTCCTTTACTTCCGTTTCTGTTTTTTCAGTCTTTCCTTATAACGAAAACCGTAAAACAAAAAGCAAAAAAGGACAGAAAAACTTATTTACTTTTGTTTGTTTCTATGCTAATATTGTATTCGGTGAAAATTGGGATTTTGTACGATCCTTCTTTATATCCATCCTAATTTTATTCTACGGAGGTTACATAAATGGCAAAAAAAGTTCAGTTTGTGGAGACCGTTCTGCGTGACGCGAACCAGTCTTTGATTGCGACCCGTCTGCCCTTCGAGAAGTTCGAGCCCATGCTGGAAACCATCGACAAGGCCGGCTACTATGCTGCTGAGTGCTGGGGCGGCGCTACCTTTGACGTGTGCCTGCGCTATCTGCACGAAGATCCCTGGGAGCGCCTGCGGAAGATCCGGGCCAAGATGCCCAATACCAAGCTGCAGATGCTGCTGCGCGGTCAGAACGTGCTGGGCTACTCCCACTATCCCGATGACTTTGTCAAGCTGTTCGTGGCAAAGGCTGTGGAAAACGGCATTGATGTGATCCGTATTTTTGACGCTTTGAACGACGTTAAGAACCTGAAGGTGGCTATGGAAGCCACTGTCAAGGCCGGCGCCATCGCTTCGGGCACCATTTCCTACACCCCTCCCCCTGTCCACCCCCATGCCAAGTATGTGGAGATGGCCAAGGAGCTGAAGGAAATGGGCGCCTCCACCATCTGCATCAAGGATATGGCAGGCATCATGGGTCCCAAGGAGGCTTATGACCTGGTGTCCGCGATTAAGGACGCAGTGGATATGCCCATCGACCTGCACACCCACTCCAC
>JAZUBW010000111.1:0-8351 GCA_045638785.1 Faecousia sp. | reverse complement strand
TCGGTGATGGTGCCTTCGACAGTGGCCTTCTCCTCTGCCCAAGCAGCCATGTCGTCCCAAACCTTCATGCCTTCCAGCTTCTTGCGGGACAGCTGGACAGTACCTTCCTGATCGTTGACGCGAACGACGAACACTTCGATCTCGTCGCCAACGTGCAGGACATCCTCGGGCTTCACAGTGGGATCAGCGCTGACTTCATCATACGGAATGTAACCGGCATGCTTGGTGCCCAGTTCCACCTGGACTTCGGTGTTGCCGATGCCGACAACGGTGCCCAGAACCTTATCTCCTGTATTTAAAGTCTTGAAGGACTGTTCCAGCAGTGCGTCGAAGTTCTCCTCCTGTACAGCTTCAATGTTAGTAATTTCGCTCATAGTCTTGTTGACCTCCTTTATTATCCACGCCGGTGTGGATGCACCGGCAGTGATTCCAACATCAGTTACACCGCGGAAAAAAGCAGCATCCAATTCGCTGGCATTATCCACCAGAGCTACTTTATCGCAGTGTTCACGGCAAATCATCGCAAGGCGGCCTGTGTTGGAACTTGATGGATCTCCTACAACGACCATGGCTTGACACGTCTTACTTAAGGAAGCGGCTTCCCCTTGTCGAAATTCTGTCGCTCTGCATATCGTATCATAAATTTTTAAATTAGTAAACTGTTTTTTTGCAATTTCACAGCAATTTTTCCACAATTTTTCCGTAGATGTGGTCTGGCAAACCATGCAGACCTGCTTATCCTGGGAAACTTCTCCGCTCTTGATCCAATTTTCCAGTTCCTCCGGGGTTTCGAAAATGCGGCAGTCGCCGCACCAGCCGGCGATGCCCTCCACCTCGGCATGATTGCGGGTGCCGATGATGATGGGAAGGCAACCTTCCTGCTCTGCCTTGCTGACGATCTCATGGATCCGCTTGACGAACGGGCAGGTAGCATCTAAGATCTGCACATTTCTCCCCTGCAGTTCTTCCAGCACTGCCCGTGCAACGCCGTGGGAGCGGATGATGACAGTCATGCCGGCCTGGGCTTCCTGGGGGCTACAAAGTACCCGCACGCCCAGATTTTCAAAGCGGCTGACCACATGGCGGTTATGGATGATAGGGCCCAGGGTGGCCACATTGGCGCCCTCGGCAGCGGCCTTTTCCACGGTCTCCACCGCACGGTTGACACCGAAGCAGAAGCCGGCGCTTTTGGCAACAATGATGCTCATTTTCCCACCTTCTCATTGACGATGGCCCGGATGGCGGTCACAACAGCCTCAATGTCCATATTGGAGGTATCCACCAGGATGGCATCCTTTGCCTGCTTCAGCGGGGCGATCTCCCGGGTGGTATCCTGATGGTCCCGCAGCTTGATATCAGCCAGCACTTTCTCGTAGCTGTCCTTGCTGCCCTTGGCCTGCAGTTCCTGGAATCGACGCTGGGCACGGACCTCGGCGGAGGCGGTCAAAAAGATCTTGACATTGGCCCGGGGCAACACCACGGTGCCGATATCACGGCCGTCCATAATGACATTGTGCTTGCGGGCCACATCCCGCTGCATATCCAGCAGCATTTCCCGGACCACGGGCTGGGCGGAAACCAGGCTGGCCTTTTGGGAAATATCGGAGGTGCGGATGTCATCGGTGACATCCATACCATTCATGATCATGTGCTGGGCACCGGTCTCGTCGTACTCGATCTCCACGGTCAGTTCGTCGATGTAGCGGCTGACGCCGTCGGTATCCTTGGGCGCAATACCCAGCAGGTCCATAAAATATGCCACGGTGCGATAGATGGCTCCGGTGTCCACATAGTAATAGCCCAGCTCCTTGGCCAGGCGCTTGGCGATGGTGGATTTGCCGGCTCCGGCAGGGCCGTCAATGGCGATAGAAATAGTCTTAGGCATAATGTTCACTCTCTTTTGTAAGGATTAATTATTTCGCATCTTTGCCAATGCGGCGGCTTCCTGGGCCAGGACTTCATCGGCAGTCATACCCAGCTTGCGGCCGGTTTCCTCGGGGCTCATGGGCAGGCCACCCTCCAGGCCGAAACGCAGGGTGATGAGCCGCTTTTCTGCTTCGGTCAGTTCAGACAGCATCTCCTGGATCCGCTGACGGGACTGGAACAGGGCGGTATTTTCCACATGCTGTTCCTCCTCCGGGTCTTCCTCCTCCGGCTCCGGGACGGGCTTTGCGGCACTGAGGAACCGGGCGTTTTCCAGCATTTTCGCCACGCTCTCCGTTTCCTCCAGGCTCATGTGCATAGCTTCTGCGATCTCCTGGACGGTGGGGTTGCGGCCCAGGTCGCCCAGCAGCCGCTCGTCCACGGCACGGTAGTCCTCCATGGCCTGCTTCATCCGCTGGCCCAGGCCGTTTTCCCGGGCCTGCAGTACCACAGCACGGGCCAGGTACTGGCCGATCCACCAGCGTGCATGGGCCTCAAAATCGCCGCTGCGGAAGCTGAGAATGCCTTGCCACAAGCCCAGGCTGCCCTCCTGGATCAAATCCATCAGCAGCACGCCGTAGCCGGTCATATTTCTTGCCATATCGATGACAACAGACAGCATCAGATTAGTCAGGCCCGGCAGCACCGGGTCATAACCGCCAGCAAAGCGCTCGGCCATCATCTGGGGATCGCCAGCGGCAGGGGTAGCCGCCACTTCCTCCAGGTACAGCCGCAGGGGGTCATTTTCCTCCAGCAGCGGGCGGATATCGCCGGTTTTTGGCAGGCGATCCTCCATCTGCAGCCGCAGAGCGGCCTCGCCGGTATGACCGGCCTTGGGCAGATCTGAAATATCCAGGCGGATGGATCGCAGCTCCAGCTGCATCAGCACCTCTTCCACCACTTCTTCCGATTCTTCTGCCATCAGCGCCAAAAAGCGCAGGGACGGAATGGAATCGCCGGGATTCAGCTGCTCCAGGGCGGCTTCCCAAGGCGCTTGTTCAAAGGTAAAATCAATCATCCAAAAAATCCTCCAAGCCCATATCGGCTCCTAATTTTTTCAGTTTTTCCATGGCCTGGCGCTCGATCTGGCCGACCCGTTCCTTGGAGATACTAAGTCTTGCGCCGATCTGCTCCAAAGAGTAGCAGGTGCCGTCGACCATACCAAAATGCAACCGCAGGATCTGCTGCTGCCGCTCGTTAAGCCTGGAAAGCAGGCGATCCATGGTCTGGCAAAGTTCCTGGCGCACCAGTTCTTCCTGGGGCTGGGGGGCCTGCAGGTCCTCCAAAAGGGCACTGATGGTACTGTCATCGCTGGCAGGGGCATCCAGGGAGCAAACCTGGGGTGCCAAACCCAACAGCTTTCGCACCTTGTCCTCTGGATAGCCGCAGCTGTCTGCGATCTGCCGGACCGTAGGTTCCTGGCCGTTTTGCTGCAACAGTTCCGCCTGGGCCTGGGTGACCTTGCGGATCTGCTCGGCGGTATGGCCCGGTACCCGGATCAATGCGCCATGCTCCTGCAGGCACTGGGTCACGCCCTGGCGGATCCATTTGGTGGCATATGTAGAAAAGCGATACTCCCGGGTGGGGTCAAACTTTCTTGCCGCTGCCAGCAGGCCAATACTGCCCTCCTGGATCAGATCCAACATCGGCACGCCCCGGCCGGCATACTCCCGAGCCACGGACACCACCAGCCGCAGATTGGCGCTGACCATCTGGCGGATGGCGTCGGTGTCGCCCAGCTTGCAGCGCTGGGCCAGCTCCCGCTCCTGCTGGGGTGTCAGCCGGGGAACTCGGTGAATATCGTCCAAATACTGGCGCATATCCTCTTCAGTTGTGGAAACAGGCTTATTTGCCAGTAAATTCGTCATTATTTCATTCCTTTTCTTTCCTGAAGTCGCTTTTGCATGGCACGCAGGTCTTCGTCGGAGTTGACATGCTCGGCCTGGTATTCTGCCCGGATGATGCCGACGCAATCGGTCAGCGCATCCTCGTTCACCGGGCCGGCATGGCGCTGGGTCAGACCGGCAATGTGGGACATTTCATCGGCAGAAAAGTCCGTCAGTACACCGATGCTGACTTCCTGTCCCTGGCGGTAGCGCTGCTGCAGCTGGGCAAAGGCTCGGCCCAGCACCGGAGAAGAGAACTGCGCCTCGGTCAGTCCCCCGGTCATTTCAAACAGGGCGGGCTCCTTCAGCACCAGGGCCAGCACCACTTCCTCCGCCAATGCGGATTTCATGTTGGTGTAGCGCATATCCCGGGACTTGGGCTGCAGATTCTGGGCAGGGGCCAGATCCTTCTTCTCCTGCTTCTTCTTTTCCTGCCAGCGGCGGTGCTTATATGCCTTGTCCATTTCCAGCTTCATGGCCTCGTAGCTGATCTTAGCAGCCTCTGCGGCCCGGTGGCCGTAGATTTCCCGCTGGACAGCGCTGGGCAGGCTGCTGATAAGGTTTGCCGCCTCCTGGATGAATTTGACACGCTCCTCATCCACGGTCAGATTGTATTTTTTTGTGATGGCGCCCAGCTGATATTCCACCCGGCCTGCACATTCCTCCAGCAGGAGTTTGAACCGGTCGGGGCCGAATTTGTGCAAAAATTCATCCGGGTCCTTGGCATCCTTCATTTGCAGAACCTTGACCTGGATGCCGGCCTTTTCCAGCATGGGGATGGCCCGCTGGGCGGCCCGCTGACCGGCTTCGTCGCCGTCATAGGTCAAAATCACCTGCTCGGTATAACGGCTCAGCAGGGTCACCTGCTCCTCGGTCAGCGATGTACCCAGGGATGCCACCGCATTGTCGAAGCCGTACTGGTGCAGGGTCACCACGTCGATATTGCCCTCCACCAAAATGATACTGGATTCTTTGGTTTTTTTGGCCAGATTCATGCCAAAAAGGTTCTTTCGCTTATTAAAAATCAGCGTTTCGTTGGAATTGAGGTATTTCGGCTTGGAATCATCCAGCACACGACCGCCGAAACCGATCACATTGCCCCGCACATCGATGATGGGGAACATCAGACGATTGCGGAAGCGGTCATAAATACGGCCGTTCTTCTCGCCCACCAGGTCGGCGTCCTTCAGTTCCTGGTCGGTGTAGCCTTTTTTGCGCATGGCATCCACCAGGGCGTTCCAGGAATTGGGGGCAAAACCAATGCCAAAACGGGTGACGATGGACTTGGAAAGGCCACGCTTTTGCACATACTGCAAGCATTCTTCACCGGCCGGCGAAAACAGCTGGGCATGGAAGAAGCGGCCTGCTTCTTTCATGAGGGCCCACAGGCGCTCCTGCGCCCGGTACCGGGACTGGTACTGCTCGTCCTCCGGCACCTCCATACCGGCCCGCTTTGCAAGAGAACGGACGGCATCGGGGTAGCTGAGGCCCTCGATCTCCATCATAAAGTTGACTGCACCGCCGCCCTTGTGGCAGCCGAAGCAGTAATAAATGCCCTTTGTAGGGTTCACCGAGAAGGAGGCTGTTTTTTCCCCATGGAAGGGGCAGAGGCCAAAGAGGTTACTGCCGCTGCGCTTTAAGGACACATACTGCCCAACCACATCTTCAATTGGATTGCGGGCGATCAGCTCGTCAATAAATGCTGCAGGAAATGCCATGGCTATACCCTCCTCTCATCGAATCGGTTTATTGTATCACATTATCCCCGGATCTGCCAACCCGTGGGAATGAAAATTTCAGAATATTTATCGACAGCATAATTGTCGGTCATGCCAGCGATATAGTCACATACTGTCCGTTCCAGGCCGTCGAAGCTCATCTGGGGATGGAAATCCTCCGGCAGTTCCTCCGGGTGGCGGATGTAATGCTCAAAAAGTCTGGTGAGCATCACTTTCGCCTTTCCCTCCTCCCCCTTGGCAACGGGATTGCGGTAAACCTTTTCAAACATGAAGGCGCGCAGTTCCTTCAGCGCCTGGTCTATCTTGGGAGAAAGCAGGATCTCACCCGCCTCCCGGGAAGTCAGAATCATATCGCACACCAGCATATCGATCCGCTGGGAGTGGGTATGCCCCAAAACATCGGTGATAGCAGAAGGAATGTCCGCATTGGACAAGATGCCGGCCCGAACAGCATCGTCGATATCATGATTGACATATGCAATGCGGTCGGAAAGGCGGACGATCTGGCCCTCCAGGGTCTCCGGAATGTGGGGGCCTGTATGGCCCAGGATACCCATCCGGACTTCGTAAGTAAGGTTCAAGCCCATGCCATCGTTTTCCAGGTAGTCCACCACCCGCAGGCTCTGCTCGTTATGCTGGAAGCCACCGGGCATCAGCTGATCCAAAGCCGCTTCACCGGCATGGCCGAAGGGAGTATGGCCCAGGTCGTGGCCCATGGCGATGGCCTCGGCCAGGTCTTCGTTGAGGCCCAGGGCCCGGGTGATGGTGCGGGCGATACGGGCGACCTCCAGCGTGTGGGTCATGCGGGTACGGTAATGGTCGCCCTCGGGATTGAGAAAGACCTGGGTCTTGTGCATCAAACGGCGGAAGGATTTGGAGTGTACGATCTTATCCGTGTCCCGCTGATAGCAGGTACGCACATCCTGTTCTCGCTCCCGTTCCCCACGGGGACGGCCCTGGGTCTGATCCGCAAAACCGGCAAGAGGATTGAGATTTTTGTGTTCCCTGCGCTCCAGTTCCTGGCGTACTGTCATAGCTTCCGCACTCCTTCCACATTGTAGGGAACGCTGTCCTCAGCGTTCCGACCGCGAAGCGGCACATAATTATGAAGCAGCAGAAATTTTGCCCATCGAGGTCAAAATTTCTGACGGAACGCAGAGGACTGCGTTCCCTACGGGGTTTTCATTTAATTGGAAATGCTCTATATTCCTGGCCGGTTTCCATGCCTTCGACAGTACCGGCTGTCATGTCGGTCAGCTTCTCCAAAAAGGTTTCGGCCATATGTTCCGCAAACAGCAGTTCCAGCTCCACTTCGGCACCAAAATCCGTCTGGCGGATGATGCCCTCGCATTCAGCCACCAGCAGTTTTACCCGTTCATAGTAAGTATAAGGGCATGGCACATACAGCACCGTCCACACCCGCTTCATGGATTTTCCCGCTGCGTCCACGGCAATTTTTGCACCCTTGGTATAGGCCCGAACCAAACCGCCAGCACCCAGCAGGATGCCGCCAAAGTAGCGAGTCACCACGCAGACGCAGTTGTAAAGCCCCTCCCGCTGCAGCACCTGCAGCATAGGCATACCGGCGGTACCACCGGGTTCGCCATCATCGGAGAAACGGACAGCGCCATCTTTGATGATATATGCCCAACAGTTGTGGGTCGCATCATAGTGCTGTTTTTTCATTTCCTGGATCTTTTCCAGCGCCGCTTCTTCCGTTTCCACAGGCCAGAGCCTGCCGATAAAGCGGGATTTTTTCTCTATAAATTCATCCTCGCCGAATGCCGTCGGCACCAGATATTCGTCCAAGATCACACTTCCTTTGTAATATACTGCTTTAATCTGCCGTAGAGGATCTCATCCACCACGGTTTCCACCTCGATACCCTCGGCGGTATAATCGGTAGCAAGTACCTGGGCATTGTTGTGGAGCGTCTCCACCATGCCGCCCATAGAATAAGGCAGAGTCACAGTGATATGATGGCGGCTGTGGCCCAGGGTCCGCTCGATGGCGTTCAGCAGTTCCTGCATGCCATATCCCTGCTTTGCAGAAATCTTCACCACATCTTCCCCGATGGGAATGTCGGTGGCCTCCACCAGGTCCGCCTTATTGTAACAGCGCAGCACCTGGGTGCCGGACTTTGCCAACTTTGCAATCAGGCGGTCCACCACCTCGATATGCTCTTCCCGGTTGGGATCGGCGGAATCGATGACATGCAGCAGCAAGTCGGCATATTCCAGTTCCTCCAGGGTGGCCCGGAAGGCATCCACCAGGTGGTGGGGCAGCTTTGCGATGAAGCCGACGGTATCAGAAAGGATCACATCCAGGTTGTCGGAAACCGTCAGCTGCCGGGAGGTGGTATCCAGGGTGTCGAACAGGCGGTTATTGGCGGGGATACCGGCATCGGTCAGCTGATTGAGCAGTGTAGACTTGCCGGCATTGGTATAGCCCACGATGGCCACCACCGGCACGGAATTTTCCATGCGGCGTTCCCGCTGCACAGAGCGGACCTGGCGCACCTGCTCCAGTTCGGTTTTCAGCCGGTTGATTCGCTCACGAATATGGCGGCGGTCACTTTCCAGCTTGGTTTCACCGGGGCCACGGGTACCGATACCACCACCCTGACGGGACAGGCTCTTGCCCATGCCGGAAAGACGGGGCAGCAGATACTTATACTGAGCCAGTTCCACCTGCAGGCGACCTTCTTTGGTCTTGGCGCGCTGTGCAAAAATATCCAGGATCAGTGCGCTTCTGTCCAGCACCGTAACGCCCAGAATTTCTTCCAGGGCACGGATGTTGCCGG
>JAZUBW010000110.1:0-6150 GCA_045638785.1 Faecousia sp. | reverse complement strand
TTATGTGGTGATCGCTCTGATCGTTAAGGTCGCTGGCGTTCAGTGGATCAACAAGCTGATGCCTCCCGTGGTTATCGGTCCCACCGTTGCAATCATCGGTCTGTCCCTGGCAGGTAACGCAGTTGGCGACCTGACCACCGGCAAGGTTATGGTGGAAGGCATTTCCGCTTGCAGCCCCTATGCTGCCCTGATCTGCGGTCTGATTACCCTGTTCGCCGTGGTTCTGTTCTCTGTTTACGGCAAGAAGATGGCTAAGCTGATCCCCTTCATTCTGGGTATCCTGGTTGGCTATGTGGCTGCCGCAATCTTTACCGTGATCGGCATCGTGACCAACAACGTGGCACTGCAGATCATCGACTTCTCTGTGTTTGCCGGCATGAAGATCTTCGCAATCCCCGACTTCTCCTTTGTTGAGGCTATCAAGGGTGTGAAGGATATCGACGGCGCATTCATCGCTACCGTGGCTGTTGCTTACGTTCCTGTTGCATTCGTGGTCTTTGCTGAGCACATCGCTGACCACAAGAACCTGTCCACCATCATCGGTCAGGATCTGCTGGAGAAGCCCGGCCTGCACAACACCCTGCTGGGTGACGGCGTTGGCTCCATCGCAGGCGCTTTCTTCGGTGGTTGCCCCAACACCACCTACGGCGAGTCCGTTGGCTGCGTGGCTATTACCCGTAACGCATCCGTTGCCACCATCACCACTGCTGCTGTGATGTGCATCGTGATCTCCTTCTTCGGTCCCTTCGTGACCTTCCTGGCTTCTATCCCCAACTGCGTCATGGGCGGTGTCTGCATCACCCTGTACGGCTTCATCGCAGTTTCCGGTCTGAAGATGATCCAGCAGGTCAACCTGGGTGCCAGCAAGAACCTGTTCGTGGTCGCTATCATCCTGATTACCGGTATCGGTGGTCTGTCCCTGACCTTCGGTAAGGTCACTCTGACAGCGGTCGCTTGCGCTCTGATCCTGGGCATCGTGGCAAACATTGCTCTGTCCAAGGCTGAGGAAGACTAATTTCCCAAATGAAATACCGCTGGATCATTCCAGCGGTATTTTTTTGTCGCAAAAGCTGTAGAGCGCCATGGCGCCAAGGCTGATGGGCGCCCATAAAAGGGAAAAGGGCAGACAGATTTGCCCGTGAAAATTCAGGGGCATATCCCGGTAGTCCCACACCTGATAACTGCGGTTGGTAAGCAGTCCGGTAGCAAGCTCCACGGTGGTGATGATCCCAGCGCCCGCCAGGGCCCGCAAGGGAAGGGGCAGGCGAGGCTCCACAGTGTTCAATTTTCCCAAAAGGAGAAAGCAGCTGCCCCCGGCAAGAAACATGCTGCCATGACTCCAACCCCGCCATAAAAACTCCAAGCCCATGTAAGCGCATCCGCCCAATGTGAATAAAGCGGTCTTTTTTAACCAATACTGCATGTAGACGATCCCCCCAAAATAAAGATTACCCAAAAATACTGGAAAAATACGAATATTTCTCTTGACAAAAGCCGAAACGGTGGATATAATGATAAAGCTGATTTCGGCGGTGCCGAGATCAATTGACCACATGGCGGCGTAACTCAGCTGGTAGAGTACCCGGTTCATACCCGGTATGTCACCTGTTCGAATCAGGTCGCCGCTACCAGGCCCGTTGGTCAAGCGGTTAAGACACCGCCCTTTCACGGCGGTAACATGGGTTCGATTCCCGTACGGGTCACCAATAAAAAATCCCACACCATTCGGTGTTGAATTTTTTATTTGACGATTCCTACGGAATCGAAGAGACCGGCCGAGCAAAGCGAGGTAAAAAACATGCCGGTGGCATGTTTTTAGGCTGTGGGAGATTCCCCTGCCTTGCGGACGTACCCCCTAGGGGTGTGGACGAAAGTCAGAAATAACGGCGCTGCGCAATTCCTAACAAACAACCCTCGACCTGCATCATGTAGGTCGAGGGTCTTGTTGCATGAGGTATCTTTTGGAATAATCATCACAAAGTGACAATTATCTGTGTTGCGGTAATCTCACCGAAACCATCTGTGGCGCATTGATTCAATGTCGGATCTTTGATATATTCCGTTCCATTATAAATAAATCCATTGGGCGTCAGTTCGCAGCTTTTGGTTTCAGTTACATCCCCGTCCCGAAGGAAGGTAAGCTCCAGACTGCCCTCCAGCAGAGTGTAGGTGCCTTTTTCATAGTCTACATCCTGCCCGCTGACATGGTGGAAAATGAAGGTGCCTTCACTATCCAGCGAAAACACATATTCACCATTGGAATAAATATCAAAGGTGTATTCCGGTCCCTCCCCCTGGGGCAGATTCTGGGGCTGTGTGGGCGGAGTTGTGCCCTCCGGAAGATTGCCGGAATTGAAGTATTCTTCCAATTCAGCCACAGTAAAACCGCGGCCCTCGTTGGAAATGACTGTAGAGCTGACTACTTTCACATTCTGATCCACTCGGTCGCCGCCGTTTTCTCTTTCACCGCATCGGAACGCGATCGCCTGTCCCCGTTCATCCAGGTCAATATAGAATCCATAGTTTTCCTGCGCTAAATTTTTTACGATATAGAAGCCCTCTACATACTTATGGGTAGAAAAATCCCTTCGCTGTGTTCCACCGCCATCACCCAGACAGGAGTAAAAATTGTCCCCATTACGGAATGTGATCATATTTTCACCCCAAATGCAATCATCTAGGATCACAACATCCACAGTGCCAAGCCCCAGCTTGGAAGCAAGAAAGCCATTTTCATCAGTCAACTCAATTTGGAACATGCTGACCTTGTTGATATAGAACGGTTGATCAGGCTCCAACGCATAGAAATAAATATCCTCACCGACAACCAGAGGCGTGGAAGGATTGGATGTTACCGGAGGACCTTGCGTTTCATCCGGGCCGGTGGTTTCCGGTTCAGGTGGTGCTTCCTCTTTATCGGTGCCGTTACCGTTTGCCAGCAGAGTAATTCCATAACTTCCAACGGTCATGCTCTGATTTGCCAGCTTCGGTGTGCCCCCAATCATACAAATAGCAGCATAATAGCTCAGCTTATCCAGGCCATTAATTTGGATCCCTTGTCCGTTCTCCTGCACGGAGGGTGGAAACAGTATGTCGGGATTGATAGGAGCGCTGGGGCTGATGGGAACACCGGGTTCGATAGGAACACCAGGGCCCTGGTTGTTCGGATGGAACCATGTGGGCATAGACAGTGCAAGCCCGATAACCAGCACGAAGCAGGCCGCAATGGCTACTGCTCTGCAAAAAGCAGGTGTCTTGTAAAAAGGTTGTTTCTTCTTATTCGTCCGAGTGACAGCATCTTCGATCATGTCATCATCAATCTGTCCGATGGCATGTAGCATTTTTTCGTTTTTCATACAGAGATTCCCTCCTTCTCAAGATAGTGTTTCAATTTACTCCTCATTCGGAATAATAAGGACGCAATTTTACTTTCACGCATGCCGTATGCCTGCGACAGTTCTGTAATGGAATACAGATGCCAATACCGACCAATGAAAATGTTGCGTTCGGTGCGTGGTTGTTGGCGTAGGAACTGGTTAATGGCATTGGCCAATACGATTTCGTCAACGATCTGTTCCATATCGGTAGTTGTAGGGATACAGCCTTCCAATTCTTTCAGAGCCAATTCCGTTTGTCCATTTCCGCGCTTTTGCGCGTTCAGCCGCTTAAGCCGGTCAAGGGAAAGGTTGCGTGTGATTTTTCCCAAATATGTCGCCAGCCGATTTGGCCGCTGCGGTGGGATCGACAGCCACGCTTTCCAGTATGTATCATTGACACATTCCTGGGCATCTTCCGGGCTTTGCAGAATGTGATAAGCTATGGAATAGCAGTAGTTTCCGTAGCTTTCGGCAGTAGCAACTATAGCCGACTCGTCTCGGTTCCAGTACAGTTCGATAATCTGGTTGTCCTTCATTGCGTCCTCCTTTCCCGTTAGATAAAGGCCTTTCACCTATATACACGAAGAATAGATGCCATACATTGCATGAAAAGAAACTTTTTTGTATTTTAGCAAAGATTCTATCAAATAGCAATTCGAAGAAAAAAACAGGGACGATTCGCCCCTGGCTCATTTTCTGTTAGTTGATCTGACCTATATGGGCGAACCCATCCATATGCCTACAACTGAAGAAATTGAATTTATGGGTCAGCGTTCGGACATTGCGTCTGCGGTTTCACCAAAAAAGAAAGACATCCATTCGGATGTCTTTCTTTTTTTATGATTTGTGTGGGAATCGAAAGGACGACCCCGGCGTAAGCCGGCGTAAAAAGTGTCCGGTGGACACTTTTTAGGCCGTGGGAGATTCCCCTGGCTTTCAGACGCATTCCGTAGGAATGTGGATGAAAGTCAGTTTGGTTAACGCACCTATGCCCCCACCAATCGGTGTAGAATTTTTATTGCTATTCAGAAACCAAAATACCGTTAAAAAACCGCCGGTTATACACCGGCGGTTTTTGCGTTACAGCAACTGCTGTCCGTTGATGATCAGCTTAAACTCCAGGCCCAGCTTTTCCGCTGCCTTGCGGCACAGGAGCATGCGCTGCAGGAAGATCTCGAAGTACTCCATGACAGAGCCGAAGTGAGTATCCACCGTCAGTTTCAGTTTCACCGACTTTTTATCCTCGTCGATCTTCAGGGCGGATTTGCTGACGGAATAATTGACCCGGTCGTGGATGTCAAAGGTGGCACGGTCATTGTTTCGCACACGGCTGCGTCGCACATCGGCCTTGTCCGCCAGGATCATGGCAGCGGCCACCGCATTGACGGGAACGCCGGTGCCCTCATCGTGATTGCCGATGGCAGTGACGATGGTGGCCACCTCCGCCGGCTCGCAGCCCATATCGTTGAGAATGCTCCAGGCCATCACCGCGCCGGACTGGGAATGGTCCTTTCGATTGACCAGGTTGCCGATATCGTGCAGATACCCGGCAATTTTCGCCAGCTCCACGGTACGCTCGTCATAGCCCAGGGTCTCCAAAAGATATCCAGCGGTTTCCGCCACATGGCGTACATGGGCAAAACTATGCTCCGTATAGCCCAGCGCAGCCAGAGATTCGTCTGCCCGAATGATATAGGTTTGGATCGCTTCGTTTTTTGTAATTTCTTCGTAGGTCAGCATTGGGAAACCCTCCTTTTTCTCTATTATAGCACAAGTGAGGCGGAAAGCAAATGGATTTTTCAGAAACAAGGGGCGGGAGCTTTCCTCCCGCCGTCGTCTAACCCCGCAGCATCTGATTGAGCATTTTGGTGTGCTCCCGGGTCTCATGGGTCAGTCGGGCAAAGGCATCGCCGTACAGGCTGTGATGCTCCAACTGCTCAAAAAGGGCCAGGTTTTCGCCGCACCGTACCAGGGCCCGGCGCAGGTTTTCCCGCTGCCTGTGGGTCAGCTTCTGGGGTGTATCGCCGTAGACTCGGGCCCAGACCCGTCGCTGCAAGTTCCGATCCAATGTTTTCATGCTATCGCCTCCCCCACATTCTATGAAAAAATCGAAAAAATGTGTGAAAAAAGACTTCCCTTTTTCGTTCATTTGTGCTACTATAGGAATATACTATATTCAGGAGTGGATCTTTATGCCAAGAACCAGCAATAAGGCAGAAATGATTTTGGATTATGTAAACCATTTCATCCAGGAGAACGGCTACGCCCCTTCCGTGCGGGAGATCGGTGCGGCTGTTGGTTTGCGCTCCACCGCCTCCGTCAGTTACCACCTGCAGGCGCTGCAGGATAAGGGTCTGCTGATGGCACCCGGCGGTAAGGGCATGAAGCGTGCCATCGTCACCACCCAGCGGCCCGGCCAAATTCCCGTCATCGGTGTGGTCACCGCCGGTGTGCCGATCCTGGCTTTTGAAAATCAGGAGGGTACCATGGCCTGGGATGGCGATCCCGGCTGCTTTGCCCTCCGTGTTCGGGGTGACAGCATGATAAACGCCGGCATTCTTTCCGGCGACAAGGTTGTGGTCCGCCCCCAGCAGACCGCCAACGACGGCCAGATCGTGGTTGCCCGCATCGGTGACGAAGCCACCGTCAAGCGCCTGCGCCGCCGGGCCGGTCAGATCTGGCTCATGCCGGAAAATGACAATTACGAACCCATCGACGGCACGGAAGCCGAGATCATCGGCCTGGTGAAGGCCGTGGTCAGAGAATATTAATA
>JAZUBW010000109.1:0-2936 GCA_045638785.1 Faecousia sp. | reverse complement strand
AGAGATCCGCACCATGGTCAACAATGGTAAGGCCGTATTCTATATTGGCTTTGACCCCACGGCGGATTCCCTGCACGTTGGCCATTTCATGGCCCTGTGCCTGATGAAGCGCCTGCAGGAAGCCGGCAACAAGCCCATTGCCCTGATCGGCAGCGGCACCGCCATGATCGGTGACCCCTCCGGCCGTACCGATATGCGCAGCATGATGACCAAGGAAACCATCGAGCACAACTGCGCCTGCTTCAAGAAGCAGATGGAGCGGTTCATCGAGTTCGGCGAGGGCAAGGCCATGATGGTCAATAACGCCGATTGGCTGCTGGACCTGAACTACGTGGACGTGCTGCGTGAGGTGGGTGCCTGCTTCTCCGTCAACAATATGCTCCGTGCCGAGTGCTACAAGCAGCGCATGGAGAAGGGCCTGTCCTTCCTGGAGTTCAATTACATGATCATGCAGTCCTACGACTTCTACTACCTGTACCAGAAGTACCGCTGCAACATGCAGTTCGGCGGCAACGACCAGTGGTCCAACATGCTGGGCGGCCGTGAGCTGATCCGCAGAAAGCTGGAAAAGTACGACTCCGAGGCCATGACCATCACCTTGCTTCTCAACAGCGAGGGCAAGAAGATGGGCAAAACTGCCAGTGGCGCTGTGTGGCTGGATCCCAACAAGACCTCTCCCTATGACTTCTACCAGTACTGGCGCAATGTGGAGGATGCTGACGTTCTCAAGTGCATCCGCATGCTGACCTTCCTGCCTATGGAGCAGATTGATGCCATGGGTGATTGGAAGGATGCACAGCTCAACACCGCCAAGGAGATCCTGGCCTTCGAGCTGACCAAGCTGGTCCACGGCGAGGAAGAGGCCACGAAGGCCCAGGCTGCGGCCAAGGCCCTGTTCATGGGTGGCGGCGACGATGCCAATATGCCCACCACCGAAATTACCGCCGACAAGCTGGTGGACGGCAAGATAGGCATCCTGAACCTGATGGTTGCTTGCGGCCTGGCACCCTCCAATAAGCAGGCGCGCCAGCTGGTGGAGCAGGGCGGTGTCTTCGTCAATGACGAGAAGGTGCCCAATCCCCAGTTTGCCGTCACCGAGGAAATGCTGAAGTCCGGTGTCAAGATCCGTAAGGGCAAGAAGGTCTTCCACAAGGCTGTCCTGTCCTAAAATGAATGTATAGGGGCGGCCTTTCGGCTGCCCCTTAATTGCAATTGATTTGAGGTGATTGCTATGTTTGAACTTGCCGGAGCAGGAGACTTTGAGGCTGTCAATCGCCTGGCTCGCCAGGTGGTTGCCCATCATGCTCAGTGGAATCCCAATGAGCAGATGGTGGAACATCCCTATCCCATGGATTTCTATATGGACTGCATCAAGCAGGAATCCATTCATGAAAATGCGATCTACGTGATGCGCAAGGATGATGCAGTTGTTGGCTATATGCGCATCTATCTTTGGGAAACCAATAGTACAACTTCTGCTAAACGCAGAATTTTGAGCATTGATGATATTGGCGTGGAAGAAAGTATGCGTAATCAGGGAATTGGTACGGAAATGATGGAAGCACTTGGAGAGCTGGCAAGGCAATGGGGCTGCAGTAGTATCTGCCTGTATGTTGATGCTCCTAACGAAAGCGCCCAGGCTTATTATAAAAAGTGCGGATTCCATGTTCGCAATATTGGCATGACATTGAACCTGTAAGGAGAAACTATGCTGGAACTGGCAAGAGAATCGGATTGGGAGCCTGTGCAGCGACTTTCGGTGCAGATCCATGACCTCCACGCCGCCTGGCGGCCGGACATCTATTACCACAGCGAAGAACCTTACCCAAAAGAGCAATTCCTGGCGGACATTGCCGACCGGCTGGTGTATGTGGCAAAGCCCCAGGGCCAGGTTTTGGGCTATGTGATCCTGTCCGTCCTCCAAAAGGGCGGACCCGGCAGGATAGAGTGCAAGCAACTGCGGCTGGATGTGATCTGTGTGGATTCCACTGCCCGGGGACAGGGCATCGGCAAGGCTATGATGACGGATGTGCGGGCCCTGGCTCGGGCCTTTGGCTGCCGTGAACTGGTGCTCAGCGTCCATCCGGAAAACGATAACGCGGTGGTTTTCTACCAAAAATGCGGCTTCCGCATCCGCACCATCGGTCTCGATATGAAAATTTAACCCAAAACAGGGGAGGGGCAATGCCCCTCCCTTTGCCTGTCTTCTGGCTATGATGGTAACAAACCGTAATTGCTACTGGACATTTTGGGAAAATGCGTTATAATAAATGGTATTATGCCAAGCTTTGGCAATTTGACAAGGAGGGACCCCTATGAAGCTTAATTACAGACGCACGATCTTTGTCGGCTTCGCCTTTTTCCTGATTTCTGCCTTCTGGCAGGCTTACGACGCCACCATCCCTGTGATCCTGACCAACAAGTTCGGCATGAGCCAGACCTGGTCCGGTGTGATCATGGCCCTGGACAATGTGCTGGCTGTGTTCATGCTGCCGATCTTTGGCGCTATTTCCGACAAATATGTGGGCCGCCGCACCGGTAAGCGGACGCCCTTTATTACCATCGGCACCATCCTGGCCGCCGTGGCCCTCTTTGGCCTGAGCTTTGTCGACGGCGCCCAGCTGAACAACCTTTCCGATGTTTCCGCCATTGACGATCCTGCCGCCCTGGAGGCCATCTATGAGCAGCAGGCTGACACGGAGCTGGTGACCCCCGACGGCCAGCAGTTCCTGCTGCGGGACCTGTTTGAAAAGGAAGAATTTATGGCCATCACCAGCAAGCTGACCCTGGCCAGCGGTGATGTGATCACCAATCCCGACTATACCAACTATGTGGCCCCGGCCCGTCAGGCCTGTGCCGCTGATGCCACCGCCGCCAATTCCACGCCCCTGGTGCTCTTTGTGGTGCTGCTGCTGGCGGTGCTTGTGGCCATGGCT
>JAZUBW010000108.1:0-14488 GCA_045638785.1 Faecousia sp. | reverse complement strand
ATAGGCAGCCGTACCGGCGACCCGTCCGGCGCAGCCCTGCAATGCACCGCAGGGTGTATTGACGATATAATCCATAACGCTCCTCCTTGGAGAGAATCTGCGGCACAGCAGCAGCCGTGCCGCAATAGGTCAAATTAAGCTTCTTCCTTCTGTGCAGCCTTCTTGGCAGCCATTGCTGCGCGGATCTCGGGAGTGATATTCCAAACGAACTTAAATGCGGCCCAAGAGCCCAGAATGAACACTGCGGGAATCAGCACACACAGGATCTTGAATCCGAAGATGGTACTTGCGCTCTGCACATCCTGAGCGGGAACATAGCCGATCCAATCCAGTGCAAAGAAACTGAAACCCAGACCGACAGTCTGGCCGATACGGCGGGACAGGTTGAAGGTACCGTAGATAGAACCCTCGGTGCGCTTGCCGGTGACCAGATCGTTGTAGTCGATGGCTTCGCCCACCAGACCCCACTGCATCTGAATGGAGACCATAGCAAAGCCGGAGCCAATGCCCAGGATCACGCCGTGTACCAGAGGACCTACGTCCATCACCAGGTGCATGCCGAACAGGATGGCGCAAATGCCGCCGCCGATGAGCAGGGAGTAGCGAATCAGCTTCTCCAGACCCAGCTTCTTACACATGAAGGGAACGAAAGCCATAGAGCCGATCATGAAAGGAGCGGGCAGAGCGGATGCCAGGGTCTTGTAAGTAACATCGTGGTAAACTGCGGAGTACATATACATGGTGATGTTCTCAGCCAGGTACTGCATGGTGCAGATGCACACGCCGTGGATGCACAGAGCAACGAAGGGGCGGTTCTTCTTCACAACCACCAAAATATCGGAGAACTTGATGTCGTCGGCCTTGGTGTCAGCACCAACGGAGGTGCGCTCTTCGGTCAGGTAGTAGTGCAGCAGGCAGATGACAAAGCCGATGGCAGCGCAGGCCACGCCAGTGATCATGTAGCCGGTGGAGGTGCGGTCGTCCCACAGACCGATGACCACGGGGCCGACCATGGCGGGGATCATGTTGCCGAACATGGAGCCGACACCACGGGCAGAGGACAGGGAAGCACGCTCGGAGTCGTTGGTGGACATGGCGCTCAGCAGAGAGCCCATGGGGATGTTGAACATGGTGTAGGATGCTTCGTACAGGATCTTGAAGCAGAACAGGGACACCAGCATGGGAATGCCGTCCAGGAAGGTGGGCACGGTCCACAGGCAGACAGCGGATACGGCCAGCAGGGGGGTGGCACGCAGCAGCCAGGGACGGAACTTGCCGTTCTTATTGTGATGCTTGGCGAATGCCTTGTCCATCAGGGCGCCCATCATGGGGTCGTTGATGGCGTCCCAAATGGTCCAGATGGTGGTCAGGGTGCCCATCAGCACCAGGTCGACGCCCAGCACATTGGTGCAGTACATGCCAAAGATGCTGGCCATCAGGGTAAAGGTCATACAGCCGCCCCAGTCGCCGAACATATAGCCCAGCCAATGTCTGGCGGTCAGACTGCCGGGGGTCTTCTGTTTTTTAGACATGAAATTTCCTCCTTTGTTTTGTGGGGACCTCTGCCCCCAGCATAATCATGTCTATTTTAGCAAAAGATAATTGCAAAATGAATTGTTAATTCTGCTCAAAATATTGCAAATCCTGCAAAACGATGGTATAATTTCACAAAACTGCAAGGAAATGGAAGAGGGAAACTATGAAATTGGACGAAATGCGCCGGCTGGCCAACCTGAAATGGCCGGAGTCGGCAGTCCAGCAACAGCTGTTTTTGGAACAGATGCGGGCCATGGGCATGGAGCCGGGGGCATTGTATCAGGAGCTGGAGATGTCGTCGCCCTATGTGGACACCCATCGGGACGTCAGCTTTTCCAACACCCATATCCAGCTCCACAGCCACGACTTTTATGAGCTGCTGTACTGCTGCAACAGCTGCGGCGCGGAATACCTGGTGGGCTCGGAGCGTTTCCGGCTCCAGCGGGGCGATCTGATCTTCGTGCCGCCGGGGATCAGCCACCGGCCTCTGCTGCCGGAGCAGATGGCGGAGCCCTACAAGCGCTATGTGCTGTGGCTGAGCCAGGCGTTCATGGACCACTATGCGGCACTGTTTCCCTATCCCTTCACCGACAAGCAGCGCCGGGCCGGTATGCTGCGGACCGGGGGCACCCAGTGGGAAGATCTGGCAGAGCTGTTCCAGGCCGGTGTCCGGGAGGCTGAGCAGCATCAGGACGGCTGGCAGGCCGCCGTGATCGGCAATACCATGCTGCTGCTGACCCAGATCAAGCGGGCCACGGATCAGCCCACAGCCCGGGCCATGCCGGCGGAAAAGCCGGAGCTGCTGGACCGGATCATGGCCTATGTGGAGGAGAATTTCAGCCGCAATTTCACCATCGCCGAACTGGCGGCCCATTTTTTCGTCAGCAGCAGTACCGTCAGCCATCTGTTTCAGCAGAAGCTGGGAGTCAGCTTTGGCCGCTATGTGACCCAAAGACGGCTCATTGCCGCCAAGACCATGATCAGCCAGGGGATGCTGCTGGAGGATGTGAGCACCCGCAGCGGTTTTGGCGATTATTCCGGTTTCTACCGGGCCTTCAAGCAGGAGTATGGCATCTCTCCCCGGCAGTACCGTAATCTCCAGGAAAAAAACTAACGAAACGAAACAAGAAGCACCCCGGGCGGGGTGCTTCTTTTTATGAACCGATCTTACAGGAAAATATACTTCAGGATGAACAGGATGGCCAGCACATACATCAGAGGCTTGACCTGCTTGCCCTTGCCGGTGAACAGGTTCAGCAGGACATAGGAAATGATGCCCAGGCTGATGCCTTCGGAGATGGAGTAGAACAGAGGCATGGCGATAATGGAAATATAAGCGGGGATCGCCTCTGCGTAATTGTCCTCGTCAAAGCGGATCTCGGTGACGGAGCTGACCATCAAGAAGCCCACCATGATCAGGGCAGGTGCGGTTGCAAAGGCGGGAATAGAGGTGAACAGGGGTGCGAAGAACACGCTCAGCAGGAACAGGAAGCCGGTGGTCAGTGCAGTCAGACCGGTACGGCCGCCGGTTGCCACGCCGGAAGCGGACTCGACGAAGGTGGTGACGGTGGAAGTGCCCAGCACAGCACCCACGGAAGTGCCGATGGCATCAGCCAACAGAGCGGGACGGATCTTGGGCAGTTTGCCTTCTTCGTCCAGCATGTTGGCCTTGGTAGCCACGCCGATGAGGGTGCCCAGGGTATCAAACAGGTCAACAAACAGGAAGGCGAACATGATCACCACGAAGTCCAGCACCCGGACGCTGCTCAGGTCTACCTTGAAGCACTGGCCGAAGGTGGAGCCCAGGGCGCTGAAGTCCACGGATACGAACTGGGTGGGAATGACGGAGTAGAATTCGGCTTCAGGGTTGGGCACATACAGGCCGGTCAGCTGGCAGAGGATGCCCAGCAGCCAGGTAGCCACGATGCCGAAGAGGATGGCGCCCTTGACCCGGCGGATATACAGCACGGAAGTGATCGCAACACCCACCAGACCCAACAGCGCACAGATGCCATGGGTATGGAACTGCTCCACAAAGCTGGTGATCTTGACCAGCGTGGAATCGTCATTGACGGTCAGACCGGCATTTTGCAGGCCAATGAAGGCGATGAACAGGCCAATGCCCACAGAAACGCCCCGCTTCAGGGTCAGGGGAATGGCGTTGAAAATGGCCTCGCGGACATTGGTCAGGGACAGGACGATGAAAATGAGGCCTTCCACAAAGACGGCCAGCAGGGCCAGCTGCCAGGGATAACCCATGGAGCCGCAGACCGTGAAGGCCAGATAAGCGTTCAGACCCATACCGGCAGACAGCGCAAAGGGCATATTGGCCATGAAGGCCATGCAGGCGGTACCGACAAAGGAGGCGATGGCAGTAGCCAGCAGCACGGCGGTGGAGTCCATGCCGGCGGCAGAGAGAGTGCTGGGATTGACCGCCAGGATGTAGGCCATGGTCATGAAGGTAGTCAGACCGGCCATCAGTTCCGTCTTGACGGAGGTGCCGTTTTGTTTCAGCTTAAAAATTTTATCAAGCATACGGAAAAAACCTTTCTGTTATTTTTGGGGTCGCGCATACCGGGATTATATCATCTTTTCTGCCCGGATGCAATCCACTATGTTGTTTTTTTGGAAAAATCAAGATTTTAGGAGTTTTTCGGCATGGTAAGTCCCATCTCCTGCAGCAGTTTGCCCATTCGGCTGGTGGAAACGTCGGAAAGCTGGGGCTTGCCGAAGATCTTTTGCATCCATGCCTGGCAAAGCTGAGGCCAAAGGGCGTAGGCATCGTTTACCACCTGGGAGCTGCCGTCAGCGCTGACTGCATCGGCCAGGGCATAGCCGTGGGGACCGTGCTGGAAAATGTGCAGTTCGTAGCCCAGGCTCAACTTCGCATAGCAATTTGCCAGCTGCAGGGCGCCGTAGTTGGTCAGCAGGTCCTCCGCCGTGGCCACCATAAACAGGGGCGGTGCGGACTTGTCCACAAACTGCGGCAGATCAAACTGGGCAGCATCCTCGTCGGTGACCGTTTCCCGGCCCATCAATACCTTCAGCATGAAATCGGCCCCGGGGATATTGGGGGCAGACACGGCCGGATAGCTGAGGATCATGCCGTTGGCCTTGTTTTTTGCCCGCAGACCGGCCCAAAGCGCCAAATGACCGCCGGCGGAGAAGCCGCAGGAAAGAATCTTATTGGGGTCAATGTGCCACTGAGCCGCGTTTTCCCGCAGATAGCCCATGGCCCAATCCACTTGCGCCATAGGAGCCATGCCGGCGGCGTTTTTGCCGGTGGAGTAGCGCAGGATGAAGGCGTGATAGCCCAGGGCGGCAAACCGCAGCGCCACAGGCTCTGCCTCCCGGGGAGAGCAGTACAGGTAACCGCCGCCGGGGCAGACCAAAATGGCGGGACGCTCCGTTTCCTGGCCCAGCTTCAGCTCGCAGTCCAGAATATAGCCCTCCAGGGAGGCATCCGGGTAGCCGGGAATGGTCATGTGGATCATTTTCATGAGAAAAACTCCTCTCCGCGTTTGTGGCCGCATGGCGGCCTTCCTGTTTATCCTACCATATTTGGGGATGCCCTGCAAGGAAAAATCCGCCGCAAAATCCGATGTGACAAATGTTGACAAATAGTTGCAAAAATGTTACAGTAATAAGGTTAAAGAAAAAACATCTTTTTGAGGTGGATTATGAGAGAGTTTTTCGGCTTCGGCGGCTATGAACGGCCGGCAGAAGGCTTTTTGTCCTGGCAGCATCTGACCTTTGTTTCCGCATTGATGGTGGTGATGATCGCTTTGGCGGTGTTCCTGGGCCTGCGCAATCGTCCCCGGGATCAGAAGACCAAAAACCGGGTGCTGATCTGGGCGGCCATTTTGATCGACGGCTTTGAGTTGCTCAAGATTGTGCTATGTTGCTGCCGGAGCGGAGATCCCATGGGCTGGCTGTACAACCTGCCTCTGTTTTTGTGCAGCATCCAGCTGATCACCATCCCCCTGGCGGCCTTCTCCAAGGGCCGGATCCAGGAAGCGGCTCTGGATTTTGTCTGCATCTTCGGCGTGCTGGGTGCGGTGCTGGGGACCTACGGCGCCGGCAATAACTATGGCACCTACCCGGTGCTGTGCTTTGACAATGTGGTCTCCGGCATTACCCACAGTATTTCCGGCTTTTCTGCGCTGTACATTTTCATCAGCGGCGAAAAGAGTATGAAAAAGGGAAATATGCCGCTGACCTTCTCTATTTTGCTGTTCTTCTGCGTGGCGGCTTTTATCGCCAACAAGTGCCTGGACTATAACTATATGTTCCTGGTCCGGGGCGACGGTACCCCTTATGAGATCCTTTATAGCCTGGTGGGCGGCCATCCGGTCTTGTACCCCCTGGGCGTGGTAGGCCTGTTTCTCATCTATATCTGCGGCTTTTACGGTGTCCATTTCTGCCTGTCACGGAAGAAGGCAGCAAAGGTCTGAAATAATAAACGATTTCCATGAGGCGGGAGCTTGCTCCCGCCTTTTTCTTTTGCTGCCAACAATGTGCCGGTAAATCCCGATTTGCCGGGCGGGTGAGGTTCACATCTGTAGGGCAGGGCCATAATCTTGCCCTACGGTTTCGTTGCATGTTGATTGCAGGATAACCGCAATTTGCCGGATGGGTATAAGGGCATCTGTATGCGGGAAAGGGACAGCATATTTTTGCAGGCTGTGCGGTATTCATAATATATTCATGTATCGTTCATAATTTGTGGCGATTGTATATTTATAGAAACATATTTTGGTAAATATGCGGTTTTGACTCTTGAAAAGTTCTGTTATACAATATAGACAGCGATTTGTTTGTTTTTTTGAGAAATCGCTGCATACGCGCCCGGATCCCGGGCCAAAGCCCCAAATTGAACGGAGGAAAAATATGAACAGTAAGAGATGGATTACCCTGCTTCTGGTGTTCTGCATGGTCCTGAGCGGTATCGCACCTGCTGCCAACGCAGTGCGTATTTCTGCCAGCGACAGCATCACCGGCGGCAATTCCAACTGGTTCAAGGATCTGATGATTTCTGCAGGTGAGGCACTGGGTCTGCCTACCCTGAAGAAGGATCAGTCCCACCTGATGGACAACGACTATTCCCTGAGCCTGAAGGACGGCAAGTGGTCTGCCATTTTGGCAGACGGCGAGGTCATCGAGCTGACCGACGCTCAGCTGCCCAAGCACATTCAGGTGCTGCGTAAGTTGTCCGGTGAGCTGCAGCCCACCACCAAGGTCACTGCATTCGTGGTGCTGAAGGATGCACCCACTGCTGAGACCTACGGCTCTATCGTGGATGTTCCCGCTGATATTGCCAACGCTATGATCGCAAAGCAGAACGATATGCTGGCTGCTGTTCAGCAGGTAGCAAGCGATGCTGAGCTGGTGGGCCAGTCCTACCACCTGACCAACGCTATCGTGATCAGCACCGAGTTCCGTAACCTGGAGCAGATCGCTGCCATTGCCGGCGTTAAGAACGTTTTCCTGAACCCCGAGTGGGAAGTTATGTCTACCAAGCAGGAGACCATGACTCCCTACACCATTTCCGCTTCCAATATGACCAACGTCGCACAGGTCTGGCAGGATCTGGGCTATACCGGCCAGGGCATGACCATTGCCGTTCTGGATACCGGTCTGGACGTTGACCATCCCTCCTTCGCAGCTGCTCCCGAAGGCGCTTCCTGGGATGCAGAGCGTCTGCAGGCTATCCTGGATCAGTATGACCTGAATCTGGAAAAGCTGTATTCTGCAGAGACCGGTAAAACCATCTCCGGCGAGGACCTGTTCTACAGCACTAAGGTTCCCTTCACCTTCAACTATGCTACCAGCTCCACCAACGTCACCCATAACGACTCCCTGGGCGACCATGGTACCCACGTTGCTGGTATCGCAGCTGCCAACGCTGTGGAAGGCACCAATGTCAGCGGTATGGCTCCCGATGCACAGATCTTCGCCATGAAGGTCTTCAGCCCCAGCGGCGGTGCAGGTATGGACACCGTTATCGCTGCACTGGAAGACTGCATGAAGCTGGGCGTTGACGTTGTCAACATGTCCCTGGGCGTTGCCTGTGGCTTCTCTGTCTCCGGTAATGAGGAAACTGACGCTATTTTCCGCCGTATCGCTGAGAGCGATATGATCGTTGACGTCGCTGTCGGTAACGAAGGCAGCAGTAACGCCGGTTCCAACTGGGGTTACAACAAGATGCCCACCGATCACATCGACAACGGTACCGTTGCTTCTCCCTCCACTTACGCCAACTCCATGGGTATCGCCAGCGTGGACAACAAGATTGTTGCTGCTGACTACTTTGCCCTGGCTGATGGCTCCGAGATCTTCTATCAGTACTCTATCGAGTACATGTATGGCTATGTTTCCGTTACCATGGCTCACCTGTATGGCATGGGCGAGCTGGAGTACGTGATCATTGACGGCCTGGGCGAGGAAGCTGACTTCTATGATGAAGAAGGCAACAGCATCGTCGACGGCAAGGTCGCTGTGGTCAAGCGTGGCACCATCGAGTTCGGCCGTAAGGCTATGAATGCGCAGAACGCAGGCGCCGTAGGCTGTGTCATCTGGAATACCGATGACAGCGACGTCTTCGTGTTCGGTATGACTACTTCCATTGTCGACGAGATGGGCAATGAGATTATTCCTGAGATCCCCGTATGTCTGATCACCCTGTCCGACGGCCAGAAGATGGCTGACGCAGAGAAGAAGACTCTGATCCTCAACGGCGACTACTCCTTCCGTGAGGACATCGCTACCGGCGGCCAGATCAGCTCCTTCTCTTGCTGGGGCACCACCGGTGATATGCGTCTGGTACCTGACCTGTCCGGTATCGGCGGTAACGTTTACTCCACTCTGGATGGCGGCGGATACGGCCTGATGAGTGGTACCTCCATGGCTTGTCCTCAGGTCGCCGGTGTCACCGCACTGGTCCTGCAGTACATCAAGCTGACCTTCCCCAACGCAACCGAGGCTGAGGTTCGAGAGCTGTGCGACGCCCTGATCATGAGCACTGCCGAAACCATCATCGACAAGGATACTGGTGTAGAGACCTCTCCCCGTCAGCAGGGTGCTGGCCTGGTGAACGCTCTGGGCGCTGTGACTGCTGAGGCTTACCTGTCCGTTGCCGGTTCCGCTCGCCCCAAGGCTGAGCTGGGCGACAGCGAGAAGGGTGAGTTCACCTTCACCTTCACCGTGCACAACTTCTCCGACGAGGCTAAGACCTACACCCTGCGTTCCAGCCTGCTGTGCGAAGACTACCAGCTGGACGCTGCACACCCCGGCGTTTACTTCCTGGCAGAGGAAGACCGCGCTCTGGATAACTCCGGCGTGACCTTCAGCCAGAACACTGTTACTGTCGCTGCAGGCGGCAGCCAGGAAATCACTGTCACCATCAAGCTGACTGATGCTGACAAGGAATGGATCCACACCTACTTCCCCAGCGGCAACTATGTGGAAGGCTACGTCTACCTGGAAGGCGAGGACGAAGTCACCCTGAGCCTGCCCTTCCTGGGCTTCTACGAGCGTTGGGACGAGGCTCCCCTGTTCGACTCCGGCTTCTGGTATGAGGCTGGTATGTGGGAAGTCCCCGGCGCCGAGATCACCGGCAACCAGTACTACCACATGCTGTGGACCAGCCTGGGCAATACTGCCAACGACTGGATGCTGGGCCTGAACCCTTACATGAGCTCCGTTGAAACTGACGAAAACGGCCAGATTCTCGGCGTTCGCCCCTACGATCCCTACAACAATGTTCTGTCCCCCAACGGTGACGGCGCTGCCGACATGATCACCGATATGTACCTGTCCCTGATGCGTAACGCCGGTCAGATGGAGATCATCTACACCGACGAAGCAGGCGAGGTCGTGCATTACGAGCTGCTGCAGAAGGACTCCAAGACCATGTTCACCTCCTCCTACGGTGCTGTGATCCCCCTGGTCTATAGCTGGTACTATGACGATCTGTACGACTTCTCCGACCTGAAGGACGGCGATGTGGTCTACCTGACCATCAACGGCAGAATCGACATTGAGGATGCCGAGACCGACGTTCTGTTCGACAAGATGCCCATCTACATCGACCTGTCCGCTCCCGTGCTGGATGCCAATTCCGTCAAGGAGAGCACTGTCGATGGCCGCAACTACCTGACCATTACCTTCACCGATGAGCACCCCGCTGCTGCTGTTCTGATGAACAAGAGCGGTTCTCAGCTCTACAAGCACTACGGTGACGAAGATATGGTCAAGAACGAGGACGGCTCCTGGAGCGTGACCATGGATGTCACCGGTCTGGGCGACAAGCTGACCGTTGCTCTGTGTGACTATGGCTGCAACGAGGCTTACTACGAACTGAGCTACACCCTGACCGACAATAAGCCCAACATGGACAAGTCTGCCCTGTACGCTTATCAGGTCTACCACGATTACATCTTCTATACCGAAGGCTGGGACATGATGTTCGGCTGGGCTACCATCGACAAGACCGAAGCTGCTGCCAAGCTGCTGCAGAGCGACGCTTATGAGTACTATGCTCTGAACGCTGCTGAGTATGTTGGCGACTACATCTTCGCTGTGGATGCTGGCCACAACTTCCTGTACATGCAGCCCGGTGTTTGGAACCGTAATGAGATCTGCAATATCGGCTACAACGTCATCGATATGGCTTGGGATGAAGAAACCGAGACCATGTATCTGCTGGCTACCGATGCTGCAACCCGTACCTACGCTCTGTGCACCATCGATCTGCTGACCGGTGAGCTGGAGATCGTGAAGAACTACTACAGCGATGCTCTGATGCCCTGGGCCATGACCTTCGTCGACGGCACTCTGTACTGCTGCAAGAAGGCTTCCGCAGGCTTCTACACTGTGGACTTTGAAAACGATTGCACCCTGACTCCTGTTACCCTGGAGGACGGCTCCGAGTTCATGCCCAAGGCTGCTAATGGCGAGGATGTGGCAGCTGTCTATGCCCAGTCCATGACCTACAGCGAGGCTGACGGCAAGATCTACTGGGCTTACTATGGCGACAAGTGCCAGTGCCTGATCACCATCGATGTGAACACCTGGACCAGCAAGGCTGTCAACTTCACCTACGATCAGGAGTATGTTGGCCTGCTGACCCTGGAAGACGACGGCTATGTCCTGCCCGAGTCCACCGAGATTACCCGTATGGTCATGAGCGACAAGGTCGTCGTCATGAGCTCCGGCAGAACCTACGGCCTGAGCGTTACCCTGCTGCCCTGGAACGCCCCTGTTACCAAGGACGTTGTCTGGTCCAGCGCCGATCCCACCATCGCTACCGTTGATCAGAACGGTGTGGTTACCGCTGTTGGCGGCGGCGCTACCGTGATCACCGCTACCTACGGCGATCTGACCGTCGAGTGTGAAGTCCAGGTTGTGGACATCACCGGCAATCTGTACGCTTACAAGTACTACGACGGCGCTATGAACTCCTACACTTGGGTCGAAGTTGACCTGGGTACCGTTACCGAAAAGCCCACTGTTGCTACCACCTTCGACTTCCTGGCTGCTGACTACAACGGCCACGATGGCATGGTCTACGGCTTCAGCGATGACGGCCAGTGCTATAGCTTCAACCCCAAGACCGGCGAATACCTGCCTCTGGGTTCCGGCGATCCCACCAAGCTGCCCTCCGATATGGCCTACGATTACACCACCGGTCTGATGTATGCCATCATCTACAATGAAACTGAGTGGAGCACCACTCTGTATACCGTGAACATGGCCAGCGGCAAGCTGACCCCCGTGGCAAAGCTGGATGACATCCTGGTCACCCTGGCTTGCTCCACCGACGGCGTGCTCTACGGTATCAACACCACCGGCGTTCTGTCCGAGCTGGAGATCCTCGATGGCGATGCTGAGCTGAAGACTATGGAAGCTAAGTTTGTCATGCAGACTCCTGCCGATAGCGTTTACTATGCTCAGTCCATGTGCTATGACCACAACAACGATGTGCTGCTGTGGTGCAACACCGACTACGGCACCATCTACTGCCTGGCTGGCCTGGATACCGAGACTCCCTACGCTATTGAGCTGGGCGATCCCTCCGGCACTGGCATGATCCAGTACATTGGCGCCTACACTGTGCCCAATGATGTTCCCGAGCTGCCCTTCACTGCTGTGCAGTCCGTGGATGTTGACAACATGATCCTGCTGCAGGGCGACACCAAGCAGCCCATTATCACTGTCAACCCCGCAAACGCTTCCTACGCTATCTTCGCATCCTGCGTGGTTACTGACGAGTCCGTTGCTTACTACGATGCCGCTACCGGCATGATCGTGGCTGTTGGCGACGGTACCACTACCGCTTACGTGGAAATCATTGACGGCGGCTTCGACGGCGTTGCCGACGATATGGACTACCGCTACACTGCTGAGTTCACCATCAGCGTCAAGGGTTCCACCGATAACATCTTCGGCTTCCTGATGACCGACCTGATGACCATGAGCGGCGGCTACATGATTGGTATCGACGACAGCAATACCACCAAGTACACCAACGAAGGCGCTATCGCCTGGTATAACCAGTATGACCAGAAGATCCCCCTGACCCTGTACTCTGCTGAGTATGTTGACGGCCTGGTTTACGCCTACGGCTTCGACATCGATGACTGGGAAGCAAACTTCCTGTACCTGACCATCGATCCCAAGACCTGGTCTGTCATTGATGCTGTGGACATGGGCAGCGGTTTCCCCTTCGTCTATGACATGGCTTATGACTACACCACCGGCACTATGTATGCCGTGGCTGGCGCAGGCAGCACCAACACCGATCTGTACTATGTGGATCTGGCTACCGGTAAGCTGATCGATTGCATGATCACCGAGCCCATGTTCATGAGCTTGACCGTGGATGCCAACGGTACTATCTACGCTATGGCTGCCAGCGAAGAGCTGGAGTACGGCGGCGACGGCGCCGGCGTCTACGACACTGCCAAGATGTATACCCTGGATGTCAAGAACGGTACCTACGAGGTCTTCATGGATACCGGCGTCAAGAGCAACATGCTGGCTTCCATGGCTTACGACTTCGATACCGGCTACATCTACTGGAATGCACTGTGCAACGGCACCCAGTATGACAGCGCCCTGTACCTGATCGATCCTGCAGACAAGAGCTGCAGCAAGCTGGGCACTGTTGGCCGTATCGGCGCACAGGTCACCGGCCTGATGATCCTGGCTGACAACTACCCCGAGATCCCCACCAACCTGTCCAACATGGCTCTGACCAAGACCCTGCTGGAGGTTGCTGAGGGCGGCACTGCTCAGCTGGAGACCTTCATCACTCCTGCAAATGCAGACATCACCCTGACCTGGACCTCTGCTGATGAGTCCATCGCAACTGTCGATGGCCAGGGCAATGTCACCGGTGTCGGCGCTGGTACTACCACCGTTACCGTTACCGCTACCGATGGCACCAACACCTTCACCGCAAGCTGCACCGTTGTGGTTTACGGCACTGAGGACTTCTTCATCAGCTATAACCACACTCTGGGCGGCTTCGCCAAGATCTCTCGTCCCGACTCCACCATCGTTACCCAGTACACCCAGGATGAGGACGCTGCACCTGTCACCGCTATGGAAATGGTCGACGGTATCCTCTTCGCTTACGACGACGAGGGCAACCTGTTCTCCACCACCGTGGCTGACGAGTTCGTCCGTAACTACATCGGTCACTGCGGCATCGAAGTGGCTGAGCCCTATGAGGATCATACCAAGTACACCGAGTCGAATTCTGAGTACGGCTATGACTACTACTATACTCCTCAGTTCGTCATCCGCGACATGGCTTACGATCCCATTAACAACCGTCTGCTGGTTCTGGGCGTTGAACTGCTGCATGTAGTCGTGGACTACTGGTATGAGTCCCCCAGCTTCAGCACCAGCTATGAGTACTCCAACGACATCTACGAAGTCGTTGGCGGCTGCAAGGTCTACACTGTGGATCTGGAGACCGGCGCTCTGGAATCTCTGTGCACTCTGGGCGGTAAGGAATACCCCCTGCACGGATTCACCATGCTGACCGTTGCAGACAACGGCCAGGCTTACGCTTACTCCTACTATCTGGACTACATCATGACCGTGGACCTGGAGACCGGCCTGTACAAGGATCTGGTCACCTTCCAGAACATGGGCTTGAAGGGCTCTTCCGACAACGATCTGATGGCCATGACCTACGACGCCACTACCGACTCTCTGATGATGCTGTTCACCACCAACGGTAACGCTTATGAGATCTACAAGTTCGATCTGAAGTCCCAGAGCATCAGCGCTGTTGGCTATGTTGGCGAAGTGGAGATGAAGTACACCTATGCTTACGGTGACTACTTCGGCGGCCTGGCGCTGAACAGCGTCCACGAGCACGAGTGGGTGGAGGTCGAGACCAAGGAGCCCACCTGCGCCGAGGACGGCTACAAGAAGTATGAGTGCTACTGTGGCGAGACCTACACCGAGGTCATCGAGGCCCTGGGCCATGATATGACTCTCGTGGAGACCAAGGAGCCTACCTGCTCCGAGGACGGCTACAAGAAGTATGAGTGCCACTGTGGCGAAACCTACACCGAGGTCATCGAGGCCCTGGGCCACGAGCTGATCCACGTGGAGGCCAAGGCACCCACCTGCACCGAGGACGGCAATATCGAGTACTGGTACTGCCCCGTCTGCGGTCAGATCTGGGCCGATGAGGCCATGACCCAGCCCATCGAGGAGACCGAGATCACTGCTCCTGCTACCGGCCACACCTTCGTGGACGGCAAGTGCGAGTGCGGTGAGACCAACGTCCCCGAGACCGGCGACTCCATCATCCTGGCAGTTGCTGTGGCTCTGGTCACCGGTCTGAGCATCGTTGCTCTGATCCCCAAGAAGAAGGCTTTCTAAGCATTCTGACATTCCATAAAAATGGCGCCCCGGAGTGATCCGGGGC
>JAZUBW010000107.1:0-16262 GCA_045638785.1 Faecousia sp. | reverse complement strand
GCAGCCCTTCGAGATCCAGGCCGCCACCATCGAGGTCGAGGGTCCCTCCACCGGCGACTTCCCCCTGCAGCCCAAGCGCCACACCATGGAGTTCCTGCGGACCATCACCCACCTGCGTCCCCGGACCAACACCTTCCAGGCTGTTTTCCGTGTCCGCTCCCTGGCTGCCTATGCCATCCACAAGTTCTTCCAGGAGCGTGACTTCGTCTACGTCCACACTCCCCTGATCACCGGCTCCGACTGCGAGGGCGCCGGCGAGATGTTCCAGGTCACCACCATGGACCTGAAGAACGTCCCCCTGACCGAGGACGGCAAGGTGGATTTCTCCCAGGACTTCTTCGGCAAGCCCACCAACCTGACCGTTTCCGGCCAGCTCAACGGTGAGACCTTCGCCATGGCTTTCAAGAACATCTACACCTTCGGCCCCACCTTCCGTGCCGAGAACTCCAACACCACCCGTCATGCCGCCGAGTTCTGGATGATCGAGCCTGAGATCGTCTTCGCCGACCTGCAGGACCTGATGCGTCTGGAGGAGGACATGATCAAGTATATCATCTCCTACGTCCTGGAGCACGCTCCCGAGGAGATGGCCTTCTTCAATCAGTTCATGGACAAGGGTCTGCTGGACCGCCTGAACAACATTCTGGCCAACGACTTCGGCCGCATCACCTACACCGAAGCTGTGGAACTGCTGGAGAAGCACAACGATGAATTCGAGTACCCCGTGTCCTGGGGCTGCGACCTGCAGACCGAGCACGAGCGTTACCTGACCGAAGTGGTGTTCAAGAAGCCCGTATTTGTCACCGACTATCCCAAGGAGATCAAGGCTTTCTACATGAAGCTGAATCCCGATGGAAAGACCGTTGCCGCTATGGACTGCCTGGTGCCCGGCATCGGCGAGATCATCGGCGGCAGCCAGCGTGAGGACAACTACGAGGTTCTGAAGACCCGTATCGAGGAGCTGGGCATGAACCCCGACGATTACGGCTTCTACATGGATCTGCGTAAGTACGGCTCTGCCCGTCACGCCGGTTTCGGCCTGGGCTTCGAGCGCTGCGTCATGTATCTGACCGGCATCGGCAACATCCGTGATGCCATCCCCTTCCCCAGAACCGTCGGCAACTGCGAACTGTAACACACACGAAAACGGCGGCCCCGGCCGCCGTTTTTATTGAAAGGAACATATACCATGAAAAATAATCTGAACCGCCGTTGGCTGTATTTGATCCTGGGTGTCTGCTCCATGCTGTTTGCGGGCATCATTTACGCCTGGTCCATTCTGAAGGCTCCCTTTGCCACGGAAATGAACTGGGACGCCTCCCAGCTGGCGTTGAATTTTACCATTACCATGACCTTCTTCTGCCTGGGCGGCTTTGTTGGCGCTCAGCTGAGCAAGCACCTGGGTGTGATGCTTTCCGTCATCACCGCCGGCGTGCTGGCCGCTGCCGGTTTTGTCTTTGCCTCCATGTTGGACGGCAGCAGCATTGTGCTGCTGTACCTTAGCTACGGCGTACTGGCCGGCCTGGGTATCGGCATAGCCTATAACGTGGTCATCTCCACCGTTAATGCATGGTTTCCTGACAAGAAGGGCCTGTGCTCCGGCTGCCTGATGATGGGCTTCGGCGCCAGCAGCCTGGTGCTGGGCACCTTGGCCAGTAATGCTATGGCCAATCTCGGCTGGCGCACGACCTTTGTTGCCCTGGGTGTTGGCCTGGGCGTGATCCTGGTGGTCACCGGTCTGATCCTGAAGCGTCCCGATGCTTCTGTGGAGCTACCCACTCCCAAGGCAAAGAAGCACGCTATCGCCGAAAATTTTGAGACCGCCGACTTCCCCACCCACCGCATGCTGCACCGCAGCAGCTTCTGGATGGCCTTCATCGGCATCGGTCTGCTGGCTGCTGTTGGCAGCAGTGTCATCAGCTTTGCCAAGGATCTTGCTCTTTCCGTCGGCGCTGCCGAAGCTCTGGCAACCACTCTGGTCGGTGTTTTGAGCATTTGCAACGGCCTGGGCCGTATTCTGACCGGTGCCTGCTTCGATGCCTTCGGCCGCCGCATTACAATGATCGCTGCCAACATTCTGACTATCGCTGCCGCCGGTGTGACGCTGGTGGCTGTGGCACTGCATTCCCTTCCTCTGTGCATTATGGGCGTGTGCCTGGTGGGCATGTCCTACGGCTCCTGCCCCACCGTGTCCTCCGCCTTTGTTTCCGCCTTCTACGGCACCCGCTACTTCCCCACCAATTTCTCCATCATGAACTTCAATCTCATTGGCTCTTCTCTGATGGCAACTGCCTGCGGCAGTCTGCTGGTATCTACCGGCGGCTACACCGTGCCTTTTGCTGTGCTGATGGGCCTGAGCCTTGTGGCTTTGGTGCTGAACATCAACCTGAGAAAGCCCTAAACAGAATCAAGCTTACGAAAAACGAGAAAGGCGCATGACCCATGAATAACATGTTTTACTATCGTGGCAAATATTCTGACAGATTCCAATCCAGCAACAGACGGGAACTGAATCACTGGTGGCTGCTGCTGTTTTTGTGGCTGAGCAGCGTGATCCCGGAGCTTGTGCTGCACATTGCCACCGCCACCAACAGGATCACTCTGGTAAACAGCGGTTTGATCCTGGGTGCCCTGTTTTCCATTTTGCCTTCCTTCCTGGCCTTCACGCTGATCAGCCTGATCCCCTGGCGTAAGGTCAATATCACCCTCAGCATCATCTACAGCACCCTGTATGCCCTGGTAGCCGGCGCACAGCTGGTTTATTACTCCATCTTCGGCGTGTATTTCTCCGCCTACTCCATGGTCAACGGCGCTGCCGCAGCCCAGTTCTGGAAGGTGGCCCTGCAGCACATCGGTCTGAATTTCCATTGGATCATTCTGCTTCTGCTGCCCATGCTGTTTTTCAGCATCCTGGCCTGGCGGATCTTGCGCTTTGAGGGTATGCGCTCCTGGTATCTGAGTCTGATCCCTGCGGTCATCGCTGTTGCAGTGCAGATGATGCTGATCGGCGCACTGCCCAAGTTTGGCGGCACCGAGGACCTGTCTGCCTACAACCTGTACTACTATACCTCCGACTCTTATTACGGCATCAACAAACTGGGTCTGTTTACCGGTTTCCGTCTGGATCTGACCCGGTATTTCACCGGTGATGAGCCGGAAGGCACCCTGGACCTGGAGGCCACTGCCCCGACCTTTGATTGGCCCTTCATGACCACCCCCGGCCCCACCACCCAGCTGCCCTCCACTGGCAGCCTGCCCAGTGGCGCAACACCACCTGTAACCGTGCCCACCGAGCCTCCCATCGACACCAGTCCCAATGTGCTGGACATCGATTTTGAGAGTCTGATCGCCAATGAGTCCAACAAAACCATCAAGCAGATGCATCAGTATTTCAGCAAGCGGGAACCCAGCGCCAAGAACGAGTACACCGGCATGTTTGAAGGCTGCAATCTGATTCTGATCACTGCTGAGGGCTTCAGCGCTTCCATGATTGATCCCGAGCGTACCCCCACCCTCTACAAGATGATGAACGAGGGTATTTATCTTGAAAACTACTATGTGCCGCTGTGGGGCGTTTCCACCACCGACGGTGAGTACGCCTTCCTGACGGGTACCATTCCCAAGTCCGGCGTTTGGAGCTTCCGTGACAGCGCTGGCAATGCCATGCCCCTGACAATGAGCCAGCAGCTGATCAAACAGGGCTACAATGCCTATGCTTTCCACGGTCACACTTACACCTACTACAAGCGTGATAAGTATCTGACAAACCTGGGCTATTATTACAGAGGCTACGGCGGTGACAGCTATGGCAACAAGGCAAACGGCCTGCCCATCAAGTACACCTGGCCCGAATCCGACCTGGAGGTCGTGGATGTCACCACCGCTGACTATGTCAACAACGGCCCCTTCATCACCTACTACATGACCATTTCCGGTCATTTGGAGTACAATTTCAGCGGCAATGTCATCGCAAGACGGAACAAAGACCTGGTGGCCCATGAGCCTTACAGCGAAAGTGTCCGTGCCTACTTTGCCTGCCAGCTGGAGTTTGAAAAGAGCATGGAGCTGCTGCTGCAGCGTCTGGAAGAAGCCGGTATTCTGGACAATACTGTCATAGTCATCACCGCTGACCACTATCCTTACGGTCTGACTGATGAAGAATACAGCGAATTGATGGGCATGACCGTCACCCAGTCCGACCTGGACCTGTACAAGAACGGCTGCATCATTTACAAGGGTGGTATGGAAGGCCAACGGGTCACCAAGCTCAGCAGCCATCTGGATCTGCTGCCCACGCTGAGCAACCTCTTTGGCCTGGAATTTGATTCCAGACTGTATATGGGCCGGGACATTTTCTCCGACGCACCTGCTCTGGTTATGTTCCAGAACCGCAGCTGGATCACCGACTACGCCAGCTACAACGCCAGCACCAAGAAGTACACCTACTTTACGGATATGGAAGTGCCCAAGGAATATCTCGACTACATCAAGAGCGAGGTTTCCAACCGCTTCACCATTTCCCAGCGTATTTTGGACAATGACTACTGGTCCATCCTCTTCCCCGAAGAATGAGCAAACCGCCTGCAGATTTTTCTGCAGGCGGTCTATTTTATTCAATTGCATCTTGTAATGCTTTTGCGATGGGTAGCATGGTTTCAGAGGTGAGCTTTTCCACCTTGCGGTCGTAGCTGAGCAGGCCGTTGATCTCATCCTCCACATCGCTGACCTGGGTGTAGACGGCAGCGCACAGACCCCTTTTGACACAGGGAATGATCTCATTCCTATACAGATCAGAAACCGCCTTACTGAGGTCCTCCAGACGCTCACAGCCGCCGTAGCCGTAGGTTTTGTCGGGATTAAAGACGTGGCCGTTGCACTTGTAGGTCTTGCCGCCAAACTCCGACAGTACCAGGGGCTTTTTGCCGTCGCCGCTGAGCTTGACCTTACGGAAATAGACATGGCGGCTGTCCACATCCGACTTCTTTTGTCGGAACCATCCGGAGGTAGAATCGATGAAGCGGGTATCGTCCAGCTTTTTGAAAGCAGCAAAGACCTTGTCGCTGTCGAACTGGCCCCAGGCTTCATTGAAAATGGTCCAGTAGCAGATGCAGGGGTGGTTTTTCAGTTGGTTGACGGCAGCGGCCATGCCGTCCAGAAACTGCTTGCGGGTGGTTTCGTCCTGGTGCAGCTTGCGGTCATCCAGCTTTTGAAGGCCGATGGTGGGCAGTGCAGTATCCCGGAAGAAGCTGTAGTCGCCGTTGTTGACCATGTCCTGCCAAACAATCATGCCTAGCTTGTCGCACTGGTAGTAGAATTGCTCCGGCTCCACTTTCATGTGCTTGCGCAGCGTATTGAAGCCCAGGCGCTTCATGGCCAGGATGTCATCGGCGTAGCACTCGGGTTTGGCAGGAGTGAAAATACCGTCGGGCCAGTAGCCCTGGTCTAAGAGACCATGGAAGAAATAGGGTTTTCCGTTGAGGCAAAGGCGGGGATACTCCCCCACCTGCTTGATTTCCAAACTACGGATGGCGAAGTAGGACTTCACCTCGTCCTCTTCTGTTCTCACGGAGAAATCGTAAAGATAGGGGTTTTCCGGACTCCAAAGGTTGGGATGATCCGGGGTGATGGTAACACTGCCGTCGGTCAAATCGAATTCGCCCAGGGCGGGAACGATTACTTTGCCTTCCATTTTGGGAACAGTGGAGATGGTAACGGAATAGCCCCGGTTTTCGATGTTCAGTTTCTGTATGTAGTGCTTCGGGACACTTTCCAGCCACACGGTTTGCCAAATACCGCTGACAGGCGTGTACCACATGCCGCCCCGATTCATGGTCTGCTTGCCGTAGGGGTAAGACCGATCTTCCAGGTCGTCAAAACAGCAGATATTCAAACGGTTATGTTCCGTCAGCGCATCCGTAATGTCTAGGGTGAAGGCCTCGTAGCCGCCCTTGTGGCTGCCCACAGGCTTGCCGTTGAGGAAAACCTCAGCCCGCTGGTCAGCGGCACCCACATGTAACAGAACACGTCCCTTACAGAAGTCTTCCGGAAGGGTGAAGGAACGGCCATAGTTAAGGAGGCTTCCCTCTTCATAGTGCTTACCGAAACCTGACAGAGCACTTTCAGGACAAAAAGGTACACGAATAAGGCCTTGATTTTCGTAATTGACGGACAGTTCCCAGCCACCGTTTAAGTTCAGATAGCTGTCCCGGCGCATTTGGGGCCTGGGATATACGCTCCAGGGTGTTTCCCGGGATGCAAGCAGCTCCTCTCCACGGGCTGTCATCAAATCAACGGGCATATGGTCGCTCCTTTCTTTGTTCAGAAAATTGTGATTGCATCAGAAACCCAATGTAGGGGCGGGTCAATGCCCCGCCCCTACAAGGGCGTATTTGTCATCGTATGAACAACAATTTACTGTTCTTTTTTCAGCAATTTCAGCAGCGGGATGAGGGCAGCGAAGGTAACAACCAAGGCGACGAGGGCACCCAGGAAGATATTGGCGTTGGGAATAAACGAGGTGGTACCATCGGAATTAATGATGGTTTCTGCATTCTTCAAAATGGCAGCGCCGATAGCGGGGCCGATAACGCCGGGGATCAGCACCTGTCCCACGATCCGCAGGCCCTGAAACATGCCGGCCTTGTTGGCGGGTGTGCAGGCACGGATCTGAGCACCCAGCATGGCGCCGGTACCCAAAAAACCACACAACATCACCATACTGAAGACGAATACCGGGAAGGTGCTGCGGAAAAGTATCAGGCCCACATAGCCGATGCCCAGCATCGCCAGGGTGGGGATCACCGCAACGCGGAAACCCCGGCGGTCAAAGACCTTGCCGTAGAGGGCAGTGAAGGCCGCGGCCACGATGATAGCCGGCGCAAAGATCAGCACATAATTTTCCATGCCCAGGCTGACCTGGTAATAGAGAATCAAATAAGGCATGAAGATCTGAATGGAGATATTAAAGAGCGCCAGAACAGCGAGAGTGCCGTACAAGGGCAGGTTGGAGCGGATGACAGAAGGCCGGAAGCCGTAGAAGATATTGGCAAAATACCGGGAATTTTCCTCGGTTTTCACAGCTGTTTCCTGAATGAGGATGAAGCCGGCAAGGCCCAGCGCCGTCACCACGCCGCCGATGACGCAGAAGATCACGGTCCAGCTTTCCTGCAGATCCTGGTTCAGACTCATAAAGCCGCCGAACACCGCCAAAATCGCTACCAGCGGCATCATGGCATTGATGCCCTCAATGGCGCCACGGTTGGTTTCGTCGGTGGCATCCGTCAACCAGGCATTGAAGGCGGCATCGTTGGCAGAGCTACCGAAGAAGGTCATGACGCAGTCCAGCAAAACGGTCAGGCTGATGCATAGACTCAGCGAGCCGATCCAGGCCGCACGGATCAGTGCAAATCCAAGAATGGAAATGCCCCAAAGAATATATCCGGCACAAATGAAGAGCTTGCGCTTACCGATCTTATCGGACAGGGCGCCGATCAGCAGTGTTGTCACCGTTGCAGTAACAGCAGAAGCGGCCACCATGAAAGAGATCTGCTGCGCACTGGCGCCGAACATTTTGTAGATAAAGACATTCAGGTACATATTCTCCACCACCCAGGCCACCTGGCCCACCAGGGAGAAAATCACCAGTGCAAGATAGAAGTTTGTGCTTTTCTTCGTTTTTGTCATAAAAGCGCCGTCCTTTCTCTGTTTTCTTCATTATATCGCACGCAGGTGCCCATGTCAAAAGAAAAAGACCACCGAGGGGTGGTCTTTTTATTATTCGTGGGATGCTTTACGCTTATAGCGGGACCAAAGGATGATGGCCACCTGTCCAAGAACGCCCAAAAACAGCAGCTTCCAGGGCCAAAAGCCGAAGGCAGCCACTGTCAGAATGACGCAGCCCAGAGCTGTCCACATCAGCACAGAAATGATGCCGTAATTATGGCGGGTATTGAACCAAATGGAATTGAACACCAGCCACACGATCATGCTCACCGGAACGGCCCAGGCAAAGGGCAGCCACTTGAACACAGATGCAGGGATCACCAGATCCATCACCACATACAGGACGGTGGCCACGAACCACACCAGCAGCACGCTGAGGGTGGTGGTCACCTTGTGGTTACGGTGGTGATAGCCGGGGCTTTCCTGGGCAGGCTTGGGCTTTTCGCCGTGGTCTGTTTCCAGCAAATAATCCAAGGTCACGCCGAAAAGATCGGCGATGGTCTTGAGCACCAGAACATCGGGGATGGACTCACCCCGTTCCCACTTGGAGATAGCCTTGTCAGAATAGTTCAATTTTTCCGCCAGTTCGATCTGGGTCATTTTGCTGGCCTGGCGCAGAGCGGTAATATTTTGGGCAATGGTCTGTTTTGCGTCTTGCACGAGAGTAACCTCTTTAGATGTGATATATGTGCAGTATATCATATTTCAGTCAAGAAATCAAGGGATAGTGCGCCAGGAAATAAATCTTGCCTTTTATGTCGAATTATGGTAGACTATGTGTGTATGGAAAAGAGAATTCATTTGTATGTCAGCCGTAAAAACGTGCTGACCTGGCTGATGGTGCTTTGCATGGTCGGCTCGGCAGTGGCCCGCATTGTGATCCCCTGTGTGAAAGGGACATGGGATTCGCTCGAAGTGTGGAGCCAAATCGTTCTGCCAGTGGCAGCCACCCTGCTGTATGTGCTCATCATTATGCTCCGGGGCGACGAAATGTTCTACAAGACCGCAATCCCGGTATTCCTGATGGGTATTTTCTATGCCCTCCAGCCTCATGCCATTGTTGGCGGTAATCCCTTCCAGCTGGGCATGTTCTATGTCTGCGTTCTGTTTCTTTGTGTACTCTACACCGCCATTACCAGCGGTCGGATTCACTATCCCTGGTTGCTCATTCCCCTGTTGCTGATGCCGCTGGCCGCGGTCGTCTATGCCCATCAGCAGATCAGCCTGGGCGGCAACGATCCCCTGCTCATTCTGCTGCCGGATTATTTGATGTTTGTCGGCTGCCTGCTACTGTGCTTTGCCATTCGGGTTCACGCCGATGGAAAGTATCATCCCACCTGGGGTGACCGAATCGACGGCCGCAAAATCCGCACCCTGGCCCCCATGGCACAGATCACTGCCTACTTCCAGTGGGAGCGCAATATCTGTTCCAACCTCTTCGAGGAAAGCTTTGAGATCACCCATGTTGACCGCTATATTCGTCAGAAGCGCCGGGAAGGCCTGAAGGATTTTGGTATCACCCATGTGCTGCTGGCTGCCTATGTGCGCGGCGTCGCCAAATATCCCCAGTTGAACCGTTTTATCAACGGTCAAAAGGTCTATTCCCGTGGCGATGACATCCAGTACTGCATGGTCGTCAAAAAGGAAATGACCGTGGACTCCCCCGATACCTCCATCAAGGTCCACCTGAATCCCCGGGATACCGCCGATGACGTATATCACAAGCTCAACGCTGCTGTGGAAAGCGTCAAGGCCACCCAGGAGCTGGATTCCAGCCTGGACAACCTGATCATGGCATTAAATCTGATTCCCAGCGTAGTGCTGAAATTTGTGGTTTGGCTCTTGAAACTAATGGACTACTTCGGTCTGCTTCCCAAGTTCCTGCTGGAGCTGAGCCCCTTCCATGGCAGTCTGTTCTTCACTTCCATGGGCAGCCTGGGCATCCCCCCCATTTATCACCATCTGTATGACTTCGGCAATCTGCCCTGCTTCGGTGCCTTTGGCATGAAGCGTAAGGCTCTGGAAGTGCTGGAGGATGGCAGTGTTGTACAGAAGAAGTATGTAGATGTAAAATTCGTTCTGGACGAGCGTATCTGCGACGGCTTCTACTACGCCACCTTCTTTAAGTACTTCAAGCGCCTGCTGGCCCATCCCGAAGTACTGGACAATCCTCCTGAGGAAATTGTGCAGGATATTCCCTAAGCCCACGCCGGCGTACCGAAAGGTACGCCGGTCTTTTTATTGCATCATTTCCCGCAAGGAAGCGATAGCCTTTTTCTCGATTCGGGAGACCTGGACCTGGCTGACATTTAGTACTTTTGAAGTTCGCTCCTGGGTCAGACCGTGAAAATAGCGGAGTTTGATGACCATCGCTTCCCGTTCTTCTAACCGATCGATGGCCTGGCGCAGAGAAATCCGCTCCACCATTTTCTCCTCTGTTTCCGTATCCGTCAGTACGCTTTCCAGGCTGAAACCATCGTCGGTCATCTGCCTGTGGATGGACTCAGTGGCTGCGGTAGCATTTTCCACAAGGGCAATTTCTTCTGCGCTGAAGCCCGTTTGTGCCGAAATTTCGCCGATGGTAGGTTCCCGGCCTAGAGCGGCAGTCAAGTGATTTCGTACAGTACGGACAGCCACTGCCTGCTCCTTGATGGTGCGGGACACTTTTACAGCGCCGTCATCCCGCAGAAAACGGCGGATCTCTCCGGCGATTTTTGGCACCGCATAGGTGGAAAATTGGGTACCGAAGGCCAGGTCAAACCCATCCACCGCTTTGATAAAACCCAGGCAGCCTAGCTGGTAGAGATCATCGGCCTCCGTGCCCCGACCCAGGAAACGCCGGGCAACCGACCAAATCAGCCCGGAATTTTCCGTGATCAGCGTTTCTGAGGCAGCTTTGTCACCTGCCTGGGCCTGAGCGATCAGTTCTTCCGTTCTAGTCATTTTCTGCGCTGGAGTTTGCGGCGCATATGGACGGTGGTACCCTTGCCCAGCTCGGAGCTTATGTCCAGATCCGACATGAAGCTTTCCATGATGGTAAAGCCCATGCCGCTGCGGTCACTGCCGCCGGTGGTATACAGGGGTGTCCGGGCCTTTGCGATATCCGGGATGCCCACGCCCTTGTCCTTGACCACGATGTCCAGCACATTATCTTTAAGGATCCGGCAGCGAAGTGTGATGACCCCCATTTCGTCGGGATAGCCATGGACGATAGCGTTGGTCACCGCTTCCGACACAGCGGTGCGGATATCGCCAAGCTCTTCAATGGTGGGATCCATCTGGGCAGCAAAGCAGCTGACGGCAGAGCGGGCAAAGGCCTCGTTGGTGGATCGGCTGGGAAATTCCAGGATCATGTAGTTTTCGAATTTCATATGGTTACCTCCCTGATCTCAATGATCTTGTCGACGCCTGCTGCACGAAATACCTTCATGGGTTGATCGCCGATGCCGGTCAGCATCAAATGGCCGCCGATGGCCTTCATATTGCGCATGGCGTTGATCACCACCGCCACGCCGGATGAGTCTATGAAGGTCACTTCCGAAAAATCCAAAATACAGATAGCCGGGGTGTAGGCTTCCACCTTGCCGGCTATGCAGGAAATGTAGTGCTTGGCGCAGTGATGATCAATTTCACCGGTGAGTACAACGGTCAAATTGGCATCCTGCAGGAAACTGGTAAATTGCATGGTTTTCCTCCTTTGTGATGAAGTAAATTGTTGTTTAGCGGCGAAGCCGCAATCGCTTCCGCCGAGGGGAAGCTGTCATAAAAATCCAAAATGGATTTTTATGACTGAAGAGGAATGCGGGCAGAAATCCTACGACTTTTGCGCTGTAACAGGCCTTTTCCTGTTTCCAACATATCGCCATTCCTCTTCCGACCTCGCTTTGCTCGGCCACCTTCCCCCCGGGGGAAGGTACGCGCCTTCGGCGCTATAAACAACAATTTACCGTAGCAGCTTGTCCATTTGAGTATAAAGCCTGGATTTTGCATTTGCCGTCGGATTGGTGCAAATTGATAAATTAAATTCTTCCATCACATTTGCTAAAAATAAAAGCGGTATGCAATACGCATACCGCCCATAAATCTATTCAGAAAATCCAGTTCCATAGCGCGACCAACACACCGCCGGCCAGGAGCAAGATCACACCGCCCAAGACAACAATACAAAGGATCAGCAATACTGTATTCAAGACCATAGCGATTTTCGGATGATGCTTTCCAACCCAAAAGATCAAAAAAGTAATTGCAGAAACGACCAGAATGATCATCGGCCAATACAGAAAATTTCGCAGAAGATTCCCTTCCTTCCACAAAAAAGTTCGAACCAGAGCATAGCAAGCGCAAATAGTCAAAATCTTGCCCGCCTTTCCTTTTATGCTCATATCATCCATCAATCCGAATTTCCTTGCTATTAATGGAAACCCAATACTGCTCCAGTATTCGGCTACAATATCGGCAAATTTTTCACCCTGGGCCTCCTTCTGCTGGATAATATCCCAGTAGCGGTCCGCATCCAGCTTCGGCTCCTCCTCCTTGACAATTTGTCGCGAAAGGTTCAGGGAGCCCTCAAGCTGCTCGATCTGCGTTTCCAGTTGCGCAATGTTTTCATGAATCGCAGTTTGGAAGTCCAGCTCACCATTGAGAATCTTACCAATATTCTGCACCGGAATACCCAGTTTGCGCAGGACAACGATGGCTTTCAGCCGCTGCACGTCAACATCAGAATACTCCCGGTATTTGTTCTCTTTTCTTTCCGGGCACAGCAACCCCTGCTTTTCATAAAAACGGATATTGGCTTTTGAAATTCCAAGCAGCTCTTCTACTTCATGAATTTTCAATCACGCCACCCCCTTTGGGAAGATTATAGCAGAAATATACACCTTAAACAAGGTTCAATGTCAATCTACTGTTGGTTGAATTGAGAAAATGGGCGGTATGCAAATTGCATACCGCCCATGTCATTCGTTTAATTAGGGTAAGTATTGCTCCCAAAGGACCGTATCCGGCCAGCCGGTGGTGTCGAAGGCATCCCTGATACACCGGCAGTAGTAATCCAGCTTTTCGGTCAGCACCGTACCGACTTCAAAGAACGGGGCGCCGTAGCTGACCATGGCATGTTCCAGAACTCTTGCCCGGTCTTCCGTGGGATTGATCGTAGAGTAGGAATCGATAAAACTGCTATAATCCTGCACATACTGCTCCCAGGAATAGCTGTAGCTATAGCCGGGGAACCAGCTGGGATTGAGGCTGCACCAGATTTCGTCGCTGAACAGAGCATTCTCTCGCTGCATAGCATCCCATTCCAGGTAGCTGTCAACGATGTGAGAGAATTCATGGTAATAAGTATTCAAATCGTCCTGGAAAATATCAACAACCATCACATGGCCATCATAGGCCTCCTGGACAAAGGCAACATAGGTATCAGTATATTCCGAATCAATGGCGGTAATGGTTCCCATCAAATTGATCTCCAGCCGTTTGGCATCACCATAGCGCAGCTGTCGGAAAAAACCCTTTGGATAATCGTTCAGCGCTTCCTCCAGCGTGTCCAGAGCAGAGAGAACTTCCTGCCAATCCGTGACCTGCTCCACCTCAAAATCGAAGAAATAGGTTTCCGTTTCGGTACCTACCAGGATGTTCAGACCATATTCTATTTTCAGTTCCTCTACCCTGCTTTGGACCAATGCTTCCTGCTGGGTCGGCTCCGGGATAGGCGCAAAAGGGATATCCTGCCCAGGCTGGTTTTTGGCCGGATCCCAATGGAGCAAACGGATACCACGGTCATTGTTGCTCAGCACAACAAAATAGCCGCCAAAGTTCTCACTGGGAATCACATCAAAGGAAAGATAGCCGTAATCCCGTTCGGTGAGGACGCACTCAGCCAGGCATCTTCCGGTCAAGTCATGCAACGACAGGCGATTGTTGTCCTCGTTGATCATCAAAAGCAGATCGTTATCCAGCAAACGGATGCCACTATAACCAGCTTCCGCCCGCAGCGGTTCTCCTTCAGCGGGAATCAAGGTGTAAACAAATGCGTCCTCCATTTCATAAGCCAACCAGTTTCCATCCCGGAAATAGCAGCCGGTGATGTCACGCAATGGCAGATCATGGTGCTGGCCCGTATGCAGATCGATGAAGGCAACGCATCTCTCGCCGGTATCCGGGTGATAATACTCCACATGCAGGTAAGAATCTTGACGCATCAGATAGTAGATTTCGGGCTCTTCCGCCAGAATGGGCCGCTTCCGGCCAGTTTCCAGGTCCATAGCATATGCGCCACTTTCCCAGGTCTGCACATAGGCTGTGCCGTCAGCGCTCATGTACAACTCAGCCTCCCGGATATCGGTCTGCCACCGGCGCACCTCCTGCAGCTGCTGATCCAGCTCCAGGATCAGACCGGAATTGCAATCGAAGAGGTAAAGTCGGTCACCCAGCACCTGGGGCAATGTGCTGGAGACAATCGGGATCTCCGTCTGGGCCTGGATCTGCCCACTGTCCAGATCGATGAGGCACAACTGCGTTCTCGGTTGGTCCAGCCGGTGATCATCCTCCGTCCACAGCAGCAGATCGCCATGAAAGACCAGGAAGGACGAATAGATCAGGCCGTTGGGGACCGTCACAGACAATTCCAGTAAGGATCCTTCCTCATCCCAGGGCTGCCCTGCTTCTTCGATCCAAGGCAAGTCAGGCTCCGTAGGTTGGGTATCCGCAACAGTGGTTTCAGGCGCAGTGGTCACAGGCGCAGTGGTCAAGGGCACCGTCGTCTGCGGTACGGTAGTATTCAGAGTATTTTTGCTGCAACCGCTCAAAAGCAGCAGCATTATAAGAATACAAAGAAATCGTTTCATAAGCTATCCCTCCTTGCTGCCATTATAGCACCCTGTAAGATAAAATACAACAAAAATACGCCGCAGCGTTTGCTGCGGCGTATCGGTTATAATCAGTTAGCCAGATTCTGCATTGCACCCAGGCTATCGCTCAGCTGGGCGATCAGGTCTGCGGTCTTGGCAGCCTTCTCACGCTCAGCGGCAACAACGGCCTCGGGGGCACGGGAAACGAACTTCTCGTTGGAGAGCTTGCCTTCCAGGGATGCCAGGAACTTCTTGGCAGCTTCCAGCTCCTTGGTGATACGCTCGATCTCCTTTGCTACATCTACCAGCTGGCCCATGGGGATATAGAGCTTGGCGTCTGCGGTGGTGATGGTGACCATACCATCCAGGTTAGCAGGCTCAGCATCCAGCAGCTTCACTTCGTCGGCATAAGCCAGGCGCTGCAGGAAGCCCTCACCCTCGGTGAAGACCTGGGGCTTGGCGGTGAAGATGTGCAGGGCAGCCTTCTTGGAAGGCGGCACATTCATCTCAGTACGGCGGGCACGGATAGCACGGATGGCGTTCATGACAGACTCCATGGCGTCAGCCTCTGCCTTAAAGTTCAGGCTATCGGAAGCAACAGGCCACTGGGCAATGATCAGTGCCTCACCCTCGTGGGGAATGGACTGCCAGATTTCCTCGGTGATGAAGGGCATGAAGGGATGCAGCAGACGCAGCACCTGATCCAACACATACACCAGCACGGAGGTAGCGGTGTGCTTACGCTCGGCATCGTCAGCGAACAGACGGGCCTTGGTCATCTCGATATACCAGTCGCAGTAGATGTCCCAAATGAAATCGTAGATCTTCTGGATGGCAACACCCAGCTCGTAGGATTCCATGTTCTCGGTAACTTCTGCGATCAGGTTATTCAGCTTGCTCAGCACCCACTTATCGGCGATTTCCAGCTTGGAAGCCTCGGGCAGGTTGTAGCTTTCTCCGTCCTGGAGATTCATCATCACATAGCGGGAAGCATTCCACAGCTTGTTGGCGAAGTTACGCATGGCTTCGCAACGCTCCACATAGAAACGCATATCGTTTCCGGGGCTATTGCCGGTGACCATGTTCATACGCAGGGCATCGCAGCCGTACTTTTCGATCATTTCCAGAGGATCGATGCCGTTGCCCAAGGACTTACTCATCTTGCGGCCCTGGTTGTCACGGACCAGACCGTGGATCAGCACGGTGTGGAAGGGAGACTAGCCGGAGTGCACGCAGCCGGAGAAGATCATACGGGCAACCCAGAAGAAGATGAAGTCAAAGCCGGTGACCAGCACATCGGTGGGGTAGAACTTCTTGAAGTCCTCAGCATCGCAGTCGGGCCAGCCCAGGGTCTCGAAGGGCCACAGAGCAGAGCTGAACCAGGTGTCCAGCACGTCCTCTTCCCGGGTGATGTTGGAGCTGCCACACTTGGCGCAGACATGGGCATCCTCACGGGACACGGTGATATGGCCGCAGTCGGCACAGGTCCAGGCAGGAATCTGATGACCCCACCACAGCTGACGGGAAATACACCAATCGCGGACATTCTCCATCCAGTTCATATAGGTCTTGGAGAAGCGGTCGGGAACAAACTTGGTTTCACCCTCACGAACCACACGGATGGCTTCCTCAGCCAGGGGCTTCATCTTGACGAACCACTGAGCAGAGATGATGGGCTCCACGTCCTTG
>JAZUBW010000106.1:0-10425 GCA_045638785.1 Faecousia sp. | reverse complement strand
TGAAAAGGACAGTCCGGATGTGGTGAAGGGCTTCTCTCTGAAGCTGCGCAAGGGCGAGTTCTATGCCATTCTGGGCGGCAACGGTGCCGGTAAATCCACTACTTTGAAGGTGGTCTCCGGTCTGCGGTGCGCCTATCGGGGAGATGTGCGCCTGCAAGGAAAATTAGGTCATCTGCCACAGAATCCCCAAACCTTGTTTGTTAAAAGAACTGTCCGCGAAGATTTGTACGAGGTGTTCCGGGGACAGAAGATCCCCAAAGAAACCCAGGATGCCGAGGTTGCCCGAATCACAGAACTTTGCGGTCTGCGGGAGTTTTTAGACCGGCATCCCTACGATATTTCCGGTGGTGAGCAGCAGCGCACCGCCTTGGCAAAGGTGTTACTCACCGCACCGGATATTTTGCTGTTGGACGAGCCTACCAAGGGCTTCGATGCCGAGTTTAAGGTAACCTTTGCATTGATTCTCCGTAGGCTGGTTGCCCAAGGCACTACCATTCTGATGGTCAGCCACGATGTGCCTTTCTGTGCTGAATATGCCCATAAGTGTGGTCTGTTCTTTGATGGCAGCATCGTGGCAGAAGGTGCGCCCAGAGAGTTCTTCTCCGGCAACAGCTTCTATACCACCCCTGCTAACCGCATGGCACGGCACTTAATTCCCCAGGCGGTGACGGTTGCTGATATCATCGGCTGCTGCGGTGGAGAACTGCCAGCCGATCCGGATATCCCGGAAGCTGCACCCCTGCCTGCAGTGAAAGAATCCGCTGTGAACTTCAAACCCACGCCGCTGCCCATTTGGAGAAAGGCACTTGCCGGCATCTCCTTGGCTGTTGCGTTGTTGGTATTCTTCTATGCCACCAGTATCACAGACCTTTCCGCTCTCATTAACCAAAGCGGTATCAGCGCCAGCGGTGAGCAGCAGCTTATGCTCTATTTTGTGTTGATCGCTGCGCTGGGTGTTTTCATTGCTTCCATTGGTCGCAGAAGTGCCCCCTCTGCAATGCTGCAGACTCCCGTCAAACAACGAAAGTTAAGCAAGCGTACCTTAGTAGCTGCAGTGCTGATCGTGCTGTGCATTCCCTTGACCATCTTTGCAGGTATCATGTACTTAGGCAATCAGCATTACAATATCACCGCTTTGCTGGTGTTGCTGGAATGTATGCTGCCGTTCTTTTTGGTGTTTGAAAGCCGGAAACCCAAGGCAAGGGAGCTTGTGACCATTGCGGTGCTCTGCGCCATTGGTGTAGCTGGCCGCTCGGCTTTCTTTATGCTGCCCCAGTTCAAGCCGGTGCTGGCATTGGTCATCATTTCCGGCGTAGCCTTTGGCGGAGAGACCGGATTTTTGGTGGGCGCAGTTACGATGCTTGCCTCGAATGTACTGTTCTCACAAGGCCCATGGACGCCCTGGCAGATGTTCAGCATGGGCATGATCGGCTTCCTTGCCGGAATTCTCTTCCGTAAGGATCTGCTTCGCCGCAGCCGTGGAAGCCTTGCGACCTTTGGAGCCTTTGCGGCGGTCATTATCTATGGCGGCATTATGAATCCCGCTTCTGCTCTGATGTACAGCTCCCAGAGTATCAATTGGGAAGTAATCCTGGCGTATTATGTATCCGGCCTTCCTATGGACCTGGTCCATGCCGCCGCAACAGTTATTTTCCTGCTCATCGCGGCCGAACCCATGCTGGAAAAACTGGATCGCATCAAGGTGAAATATGGGTTGGTGTCATAGGAAAATTCGAGATGCTTCCGAATCTTACGCATGACTTCCCAAACGGCGAAAGTCCCCTGGTTTTCCATAGAAAAAACGGAGAACCAGGGACTTTTTGCATATTCGGGTTAATTCTTGCCTATTTGCAACTGTTTCTGCCAATGTTCTCAAAACCGGTCGGCGTTCGGGCGACAAAGTCAGCAGCAGAAGAGAAAGAAGGCGGAAATTTTGAAAATAATCTCACCTTTTGATGCGAGAGGACATACCTCTGCCAAGGAGGCTGCGGACAAGATTGGTCAGTTGGTGTATTTTAGTGATGTTGGCTGAGTTTTGATCACTCATTTCACCGCTCATGGTAGTTGAAAGATGGGCAATGAAACACTATGACCAAAGGCTGATCCCTTGGAGAGCGGTGTGAGAAGTGGTAAGGCTTACGATTGCGGCTTTTGGCGACCAGGTCGGCCAGAGGTCGGCGCTGGGCCGTCTGAAAACCCGTTTTTCGATCGCTTGCCTAGGCCTTTCGAGGTCGGTGACCCGGCTTCAAGTCCCGCCTCGCCCACCAAAAGAAACGGACAGCTTTGGCTGTCCGTTTTCTTTTTTGCTTTTTATCAGATGAGTCTGAAGGAGCAGACGCAGAATGGGTTGATTTGCGCAAAACTATGTGATAAAATCCAACCAAACCAGGGACGATTCCCGGAGCGAAGGAGGCATCCCGATGGAAGAAAGGAAGAAAATGAGCAAAAAGACCCTGCTGCTGATGGCGCTGGCAGCGGTGCTGGTGGCGGTCGGTCTCTTGGCGATCCTCTTCAGCGGCCCGCCGGCCAATCCTGCAAAAAAGGCAGAAAAGGCCTTGGAAAAAACCGGGGAAACCTGCAAAATGCTGCTTAAAAAGGAAGCCTATGAAGAATTGCCGGAGCTGTATGCCTCCGCCAGCAAGTACCCGGAATGTCAGGAGGAGATCCAACGGCAGCTGGCAAGTCATGTGCAGAAGGCCATGCTGGACTGCAACGAGAAGCGGATTCCCAAGGTCTACCGTGCCTTTGCCGGGGAAGATGTGCTGTTTGATGTGGTCTGTGCGGCCATCATGGAGGGTGCGGAAAAGCTGTACACAGACAGCTATATAGATTTTATGGTCTTCCACCAGGCCTTGACGGCGGAGCAGTTCTGCTTGCAGGGTCTGGACCAGTATGTGCTGGACTATGTCCGGGAGCAGGTGGAGAAAAAAGACTATACCTTCGCTTCTACCTATATCAGCATCGTCTACCACTGCGACGCCTGCCTGGCTTGGCTGCAGCAATTCCACGAGGATCAGATGGCAGCCTATTTGGAGCAGGGGCAATATGAGGACGCATCGCTGCTGTATTCCCACATGGAGTATGTGGAGCTGAAGGACGATCGAATCGGCGCCATGTGGCGGGACCGTGCCTATGAACTGATGGACGAGGGAAAGTATGCCGATGCCCAATATCTATTGTATGGGCTGCGGGACCGGCAACATGAGGTCTATGATCTGGACGCTCAGTTTACTCTGCGGTTGGCCACCCTTTATGTCTATATCGAGGCGGGCGATTTGGTCCAGGCAAGGAAATGGGCCGAGAGCTTTGCCGGCGAGACCCGGGATAAATTGCTGGAGGTTTTGGAAAAATACACTGGCTGATTAGATGAATACAAACTGCCTGCCGAGAAACGGCAGGCAGTTTTTTATGCTCAGGTGTCCTGCTGCTGGGATTTGTCGCCCAGCAGTTCTTCCTGGAAGGCAAGCAAGGTGCGGATCCGGGGGCGGTTCAGGGTGTAGTAGACCCGGTTGCCGTCGGCAGTACAGCGCACCAGGCCGCACTGACTCAGCTTGCTCATGTGATGGTGGATGGTGTTGCGGGACAGATCAAAGCGCTGGGACAGCTCCTGGCCGTAGGCGGACCGATGGCTTAAGTAGCAGACCAACTCAAAGCGGGTCTTGTCGCCCAGCAACCGGAAGGCATCGAACACGCTGTCACGGCTGGAGCGCAGGCTGCTGAGCATGGCCAGCAGTTCCTGGCGCAGGATGCCGCAGTACATGCTGACCTGGCCCGGTGCCCGGTCGGTGGTCAAGTCCGTGTCCAGACCAAAAACGAAGGGCCGTAGGGTATAGGCCACATTATCTGCCGGGGTAAAGCTGGAGGTACCAGCCAAATATGCCTCGCAGCCCAGGCTGTCCAGTTTTTCGTACAGCACATCGCACAGCTGCTGCAGCTGCGCCTGCTGCTGCTCAATGGCAGAAAGCAGGGGAGTCAAAACACCCTGCAGTCGGGTCATCATGGGGCAGAAATTTTGGTAGGTTTCCATGATGGCCACCTTGCTGGTGTCCGGAATGGACAGCGACAGCACCATGCGCATAAAGTCGTCGGGGCTGGTCGTTTCGGGGTCGCATTCCTCGGCCGTATCCAGGGCCAGGGCGATGTGGTTGGCCCGCTGGGCCGGGGTCATTTCCAGGCTTCGGTGGACCAGACGGGAAAAATCGCCGTCATAGGACTCCAGAAAGCCGTACAGCAGCAAAAAGGCCCGGGAGGCGGAGCCGATGGTATTGCGGGTAAAGCCATCCAAATTCAAAAACAGGGCCGAAACCTCCGGATCTTCCGGAAGGCTGTTGAGCCGGGCGGTGATCGCTTTCAGCGGGAGCATGGTGGAAAGAAAGGCAGGGGAGGGCTCGATGCCCTTTTTGTGGATCTTTTCTTCCATTTGCTCCCATGTGTTTCCGGCGGCTTTCCGGCCCAGATAGGCCATGGCCTCCAGCAGGGGATTGATGTGATTTTGATATTCCATGGGCCAGTGTTCCCTCCCAATAGCTATATTGTATATACTGATCTTTATGAGCATTTCCGATGCTGCCATGACCGCTGTCTTCGTCTGCGGCCGTGACGGCAATGCCATGGCCGCTGCCGCTGTGGCTGACAACCTGATGACCAGCACGGCAACGCCTCTGCAGGATCCCAATGCCAAGAACTTTGCTTACTATTCTCCCCGTCTGCAGGGTGCCGGCCTGGTCAATGTGACCGGTGCGCTGACCACCCCTGCTTACATCACCGTTGAAGGCCAGAATGTTGGCAAGATCGAGCTGAAGGATGACCCCGAGAAGACGGGCGAATATGAGATTTCCTTCCAGATCGTCAACATGAGCGACAGAACCCTGGAATACTTTGGCATGATCTATCTGCAGGCTCCCGGCACTGTGGAAGGTGAAAACGGCCAGCTGTTCATGCAGAATTCTGATGAGCTGCTGATGGATCTGGGCCTGGGCATCATCACTGTGGAGCCCAACAGCACCAAAACCATCACCCAGACCATCAAGCTGGGCTCCGAGATGAAGGAGCGCCTGGACGCACAGTTTGCCAACGGTACCTTTATCGAGGGCTTCATCACCCTGACCTCTGAAGGCGATGATCCCGAGATTGGCCTGCCCTTCATGGGCTTCTACGGCGACTGGACCGCAGCGCCCATCTTCGACGAGCACACCTGGATGGACGAGACCGAGGAAGGCGAGTTCTTCTGGGATCTGGAGTCCACCTGGGGCGTGTCCATCCTGGGCTACTACGATGGCTACTCCTTCCGTAACCTGGGCCAGAACCTCTTCGACCCCGTTTCCGGCACCCATCAGTGGGAATACCACGAGGAGAATATCACCATCGCTCCCTACGGCATTTACCTGGGCGTCAACGACATCGAACTGTATCAGATGCGTAACGCCAAGCTGACGGTTGTGGAAGTCCGCGATGCCGAAACCGGCGAGCTGTACTACCGCGACTTTGCTACCTATCAGTATAAGTCCTACTTCAACTACAACATCAATGCCCCCATGCCCTGGTCTCTGCAGAACTTCACCGATACCTACTGGGATGGTACCGATCTGGAAGGTAATGTGCTGCCCAGCGGTACGGAAGTCGTCTATACCATCTCCGCTTACGGTGACGGCGACTACCCCATGATCACCGACGAAGCCACCGGCATGACCCATACCGATTTCCAGGCTGTGGTGGAAGATGGCAAACTGCCCACCTTCAATGGCCACGAAATGGATATGACCGGCGATGTGCTGTCCTACAACATGCTGGTTGACACAGTGGCTCCCAAGCTGACCAACAGCACCGTTTCCTTCTTCGAGAAGGATGGCCGTGTCTACATCACCGGTACTTTCCAGGATGACGGCTCCATCGCATCCATCGAGATCCTGCCCCATGTCAAGCGTACCAACAACTACAACCCCGATTACTATGAGTACGGCATGGACGAGATCAATCCCTTCTATTCCGAGCTGATCTATGACGCACGGGTCGGCCAGTCCACCTTCGTGGCTGATGTCACCGAGTATTTCCGCAAGAATCAGTCTTACGAAGGCGAGAACAGTGTCTACTCCTACGAGTGGACCGGCAATGTCTACATCTTCTGCGGTGACTACGGCGGAAATGACCGTGCCTACATCATCAATGTGGATACCACCGAGGGCCTGGTGCTGTCCACCACCTCCGCTCTGCTGTATGTTGGCGAGACCTTCGACCTGAATGTCATCAACAACACCGGCAGCGATGCAGAGCTGGTCCGCACCTCCTCCAACCCCAAAGTCGCCACCATCGACGAGTTTGGCCACATCGTCGCCCTGGCTCCCGGCCAGACCACCATCACCATCAGCAACGGCACGGACGAAGTTGTCTGTATCGTGGCAGTCGCTGAGATGCCCACCGAAGTCATCGACTTCGACCTGTCCATCGACCACTTCTCCGGCCTGAAGCCCGATGGCTCCATCGTGGTCAATGTTGTGAACCTGGAGCCTGCCAACGTGGTCATCACCGAAAACAGCTGGCTGGTCTATGAGGATGACGAAGCCTGGGCTGGTCTGCTGAATGTGTCCAAGGACAGCGAGACCGGTCTGTCCGGCCGTATCTCCCTGAACGCTTCCCACTACGGTGAGGAAGGTAGCTCTGCCGGCGCCGGCCGCCTGGAGGTCACCATCAACGGCGTCACCCGTACCATGACCCTGGATTGGGACGAGCTGTATGCCGATGAGAGCGCTGACGGCCTGATCTCCAACGCTTACTATGCTGATCAGACCATCTATGTCCAGTATGGTCAGGTTGCAGAGCTGGTGGCCCAGTACCGCCAGAACGCTATGCATAGCTTCATTCCCGTGGAACTGTACACCTTGGTTGGCTACGAGTCCTACGGCTACGACAATCCCACAACTGCTGCTGAGGGCTTGATCCTGGAAGCATTACCTTCGCTGTCATCTGCCAGGGCATTCGGGCTGAGAGCCTGGATCTGGAATCTCACAATGTGGAACTCAATGTTGGTGAAACCAGCCAGCTGCAGGTGATCATGGATCCCATCCCCACTCTGGATGCAGACAAGGAACTGATCTTCACTTCCTTCAATCCCGATGTGGCAACCGTGGACGAGAACGGTGTCATCACTGCCCATAAGACCGGCTATGCCTACATCCAGATCACCAGCGCCAGCGACTGCCGCATCATGACCTACTGCATGGTCTGTGTCAAGCCCTGCGCCGGTGAGCATAACTTCGAGAACGGCGCATGTACCGATTGCGGCCTGGCCCAGAATCTGCTGGGTGACGTCAACAGCGATGGCAAGGTCAATACCACCGATGCCAAGCTGATCATGCAGTTGGATCTGGGTCTGATCGAACAGTTCCCTGTTGAGGAATAAGCCGAAGTCTCGCAGTCCTATATCCCTCTTATCTTCAAGCCTGATGGTGCGAAAGCACCATCAGGCTGTTTTTTACGGGGAGGGGCGCTTTTTAACAAAATCCGACAGATGCCTTGAAAAATAGTGGCAACTGTATTACAATGGATACAGCGAAATCCTGCCGGCAGGTAGCTACTCCACACCTTAGCGCTTTGCCGGGAGAAAAGGAGGATCACCGATTCCGTTTCACTCGCGGTGCGGCAGCGTGGAGAATTGTCGCAATGCTCCGGATCTATCCGGTGGCGAGGACAGCCCAGAGGGGGTGTCCAGAGTGTGTTGTATGGAAAAGAAAAAGAGAAGATTTAATCCGATCCTGTTCGTCATCATTCCCCTGGTGCTGATTTTGATCGCCGGCGCTGCCCTGACCGGCCTGGGCCTCAGCCGAAACGCCAAGTACGAGAAGGCCCTGGAGCTGCTGGATGACGGCCAGATCGCCGATGCCATCGCCATCCACCAGGAGCTGGGCCAGTACAAGGACCTGGATGTTCAGATTTGCGATGCGGCAGCTTCCCGCTGCAAAAAGCTTCTGGAGAAGGGCGAATATGAGAAGGTGCCGAAGCTGTATCAGACCGTGAGCGCCTATCCCGAGTCCGCTGAGCGGTTGAATCAGCCGGTCCGTGCCTATGCCGAAACCGCCCTGCTGGACTATGATGCGGAAACCGTCGTGAGCCTGTGGGAAAGCTTTGCACAGGACGAGAACCTGCGTGCATTGCTGCAGGATCAGATCGCAGCGTCTGCGCCGGCTATGTTTGAAGAAAGCAGTGGCGACTACATGTACTTCTATCAGTTGCTGATGGAAGAGGATATCCGCCTGGATGCGCTGGATGCCTGTGTGGCCGAGTACCTGTGCCGGAATATCCGGGAGCGGGACTACACCGATGTCTATACCTATTACCACATCCTGCCCCAGGATTCTGCGGCAATGGAGCAGGTCTATGAAGCCTTTGCCGATAATGCAAAGGACTTCCTGGACCAAAACAATTATGCCTATGTCATGGAGATGTATTCCTGGATGCAGAGCTTTGATGCAAAGATCGAAGATGTGAGCCAGCAGATCTATAACCATGCCTGTGTGATGCTGGAACAGCAGCAGTATGGAAGCGCCCAGGACTACTTCTATCTGCTCAGCAATAACAACGACCCCTGGTATCGGGAAGATGCGGATTATATGTACAAGCTGTCCCTGCTGCAGTATTACATCGCAAACCGCTGGTTCGAGGATGCCAGATACCTGGTAGACCGTTATGCCGGCGAGACCCATGAAAAGCTGCTGGCAGCGCTGATGGAGCACTGCGGCGACCAAACGGCCATTGCGGATCTGGAAGCCGCTATTCTGGCCCGCCTGGCCCTGGAAGAAACCGATGCCAGCGATCAGATGCTGCTGGATGCGGAGTGGGAGATCCTGCATAAGTACCGGGATATGTATTTCTACGATCAAAACCTGTGGGATCTGATGGTGGACTACATGGACGCTCTGGATCATCAGAGCGCAGCTCTGGACTTCAATCTGGGGAGTGCAGCGTATTACGACTACTACTTCCATTGGTATTTGGCAGAGGCAGAACGCTGCCAGATCCTGGATCGGCTGCATCAGGAATATGGCTTCGGCAAGGATAGTGAGCAGCTTCAGTCCATGCTGGGCATCGGCGACTACATAGAGCAGTGGATCTACGCCTGGGATGAGATCCATACCTGCCTGGAATATGCGCTGTGGAATGTGGCACCCTATCAGGAAGGCAACCGGTATTACCTGGATGTGTACAATTACACCGACTATACCTTCAGCTTCCAGGTCTATCAGCAGTTCTGCGATGAAAGCGGCAACATCCTGGCCGACTACCTGCCCGATGCCTTCACCCTGGCACCCGGCGAGAGCATGCAGATGCTGATCGCTTACCCTGCCGGTAGCGTTGCCTACTGGTTCATCGACTGGAATATCTTTGATATTTATCTGGGCGATGAGTGGCTAGGCTAACCGAAAAAACGCAAGATCGGCATCCTGGTTGGGTGCCGATCTTTTTGCGAATATATTGACAAATTCACCAAAAACGGGGGACGAAAAATAGCTCGTTTCACTATTGCACACAGAAAGGGTCTGTGTTACAATGTGTGTATCCGGTCGGAGTATGCCTACTCCACAAAATAGGCATATTCACGATACAAAAAGGAGGATAATTAACCCCGTCTGACTCACGGTGCGGCAGTGTGGAGACCTGTCGTAATGCCTGTGCGGTTTTGCTCTGCACAGTGCGAGGATGCACGCGAAATTTAGGTGCGTTTAGAGTCGTTATTATGGCAAGTTTAACCCTGAAGAACGTCATGAAGATCTACCCCCACAACGGCGACGAGGCCAAGCAGGCCAAGAAGGCAAAGAAGAAGGCTCACCAGCCCGAAGAGAAGAAGGTCAATCTGCAGATCACTGAGAAGGGCGTTATCGCCGTTCAGCAGTTCAACCTGGAGATCAAGGACAAGGAATTCATCGTCCTGGTCGGTCCCTCCGGCTGCGGTAAGTCCACCACTCTGCGTATGGTCGCCGGTCTGGAAGAGATTTCCGAAGGCGAGCTGTACATCGGCGACCGTCTGGTCAATGACGTGGCCCCCAAGGACCGCGACATCGCCATGGTCTTCCAGAACTACGCTCTGTACCCCCACATGACCGTCTATGAGAACATCGCTTTCGCTCTGAAGCTGCGTCACACCCCCAAGGATGAGATCGACCGCAGAGTTAAGGAAGCCGCTGAGATCCTGGACATCACCCAGTACCTGGGCCGTAAGCCCAAGGCCATGTCCGGCGGTCAGCGTCAGCGTGTTGCCATCGGCCGCGCCATCGTCCGTGAGCCCCAGGTCCTGCTGATGGACGAGCCCCTGTCCAACCTGGATGCCAAGCTGCGTAACCAGATGCGTGCTGAGATCATCAAGCTGCGTCAGCGCATCAACACCACCTTCATCTACGTTACCCACGACCAGACCGAGGCTATGACCCTGGGCGA
>JAZUBW010000105.1:0-23797 GCA_045638785.1 Faecousia sp. | reverse complement strand
TTTTCTCCTTTTGTTATAGGTTATTGGTTGACAGCAGCATTGGGTCCGCTTGCCAACATGACCCGTCCGCCCGATGCTATTTCAGTGCGGGCAGCGGTGATCCTTTACACTATATTATATAATGTATCGGATCAAAGCTTTATCTCAATCTCAACACCAGCGGGAAGATCCAGGCTCATCAGGGCCTCGACGGTCTTCTGGTTGGGGTTGAGGATATCGATCAGACGCTTGTGGGTTCTGCGCTCGAACTGCTCACGGGAGTCCTTGTACTTGTGGACAGCGCGAAGGATGGTAACAACTTCCTTCTTGGTGGGCAGCGGAATGGGGCCGGAAACCTGAGCGCCGTTGCGCTTTGCGGTCTCCACGATCTTTGCAGCGCTGGAGTCGATCAGCTGGTGATCGTAAGCCTTCAGTCGAATGCGGATCATCTGGTTTGCCATGGTTTGTTTTCCTCCTAAAAATTCGTACTCAGTTTGCATGATGTCTGGGTACGGTCGAACCGCTGTGTTCACGCCGCCGTGCGTATCACTCCAGGCCATGAAAAATGGCCGACGCAAGGCCGACCTTTTCCATTTGGCGCAGCGATATACGCAAGCGCAAACAGACGCAGTTCAGCCGCCCGATGACCGGACATACTCCGCAGAAGTTACCTCGTTTCCGAGCAATCTCCTGCATCATCGCAGTGCATGCATAGTATCCCCTACGCACGCTCGAATATATTAGCACGGCTTTTGTCATTTGTCAAGAACTTTTTTAGATAAAATCACGATTTTTCGCAAGTTTTTTCGTGCAACCTGCGGTATTGACAAGAATCAAAAATTCTTCGCATCGCGCACGCATGTTTGCAGTGCGCAGACTTTCTTGATTTTTGTCTGTCTGCAAAAGACACCTTCCCCCGGTGCGCAGGCTGGGCCATTATTTTTTGCCTACACGAAAGTCTTTTCTGTCTGTCGCAGCAGAAAAAAGAAGGAATCTTTCCGATTTGCTCTTACCGCTTGACAACAATTGCAGGTTTCGTTACAATAAAACAAAGAAATAATCAAAACAGGAGGTACTTTGTATGGCAATCGAGCTATTATGGAAAGATCGCAAGCGTTTTTTGGGCATGCCCCTGAGTTTTACCCGGTATAGCCTGTCCGAAGATCGGCTATTCCTCTCTGTAGGCTGCTTCAGCATTAAGGACGATGAGGTACTTTTGTACCGCATCAAAGACATTTCCGTCAGCCGTTCCTTCTGGCAGCGGCTTTGTGGCGTTGGCACCATCAACGTAACCGCCGCTGACAAAACCACCCCTACCCTGGTGCTGAAAAATGTGAAGCACCCTATCCAGGTCAAGGAGCTACTCCACGCCCAGGTGGAAGAAACGAAGATCCGCCGCCGGATGCGCATTGGTGAGATGATGTCCACCGATTTGGATGACGACGACTTTGACGATACCCCGTAACTAAAAACAGAAAGGCTTGCTGCAGGATTTCGCAGCAAGCCTTTTCTATTTACTTCAGTTCCCATTCCTTGATCTGGGCGGCCTTTTCATAAAGCTTCAGATAGCTGTCATAGCGGGTGGGTTCAATATGCCCCTCCCCTACTGCCACCGTCACCGCACAGCCGGGTTCTTTTCTATGGGAGCAATCATGGAACTGGCAGGCACCGATGTAGGGGCCAAAGTCCGGGAAAGCGTATTGCAGATTTTCCTTCAGAATTACTTCCATCTGGTCGGTATCAAAGGAAGAGAAACCGGGGGTATCCGCCACATAGGTGGTATCGTCCAGCCGGTAAAGCTCCACATGCCGTGTGGTATGGCGGCCGCGGCCCAGCTTCTCGGAAACCTCGCCCACCGGCAGGTTCAGCTCCGGGCACAGGCGATTCAGGATGCTGGACTTGCCCACACCGGAATTTCCGGTAAAAGCCACCAGTTTGCCACGGATCAAATCCTTCAGCTGATCCACGCCCTCCCCTGTTTCAGCGCTGGCAGTGATGACCACAAAACCTGCGTTGCGATAGATCCGGGTCAGGTCCACCGCAGGATCCAAATCGCATTTATTGATGCACAGCACCACCGCCACCTCCTGGTCGCCGGCAATGGCAGCCACACGGTCGATGAGGAAAGGCTCAGTCACCGGATTGACATTGGCTGCAAAGATCACCAGGGTATCGATGTTGGCCACCGCCGGTCGAACAAAGCTGTTCTTCCGGGGCAGGATCTTCTCCACCATACCCTTGCCGTGCTCCAGGGAAATTTCTACCATATCACCGGTCAGCGGTGTTTCCGCACCCCGGCGCAGATGGCCTCGGCCACGGCAGGAAATGGTCTTGCCGTCCTCGGTCCGCACATCGTAAAATCCACTCAACGAACGCAAAATGCGTCCTGTCTTTCTTTCTGTCATACAAACTCCACGGTCACGTCCCTAAAGTGGTTCCAGTTGACATAGACAGAGAACACCAGGGAATCTCTGCCGGTCAGAGAAATGGTATAGGAAGTTGTGCCATACTGGATCACCACATCCTGGGCGATGGTTTTATTGCCCTGCATGATGGTGATCAGGAAGCTTTCACCGGGCTGAATATTCATCTGCTCATAAGCATCCGTCAGATCGAAGGTATAGGTGATGGTCACCACCGGCCGCACGCCGCTGGAATACTCGATAACGATGGGGGTCGTGATATCGATCAGCGCATTGGCCTCCACGGACTGGCTCACCACGGTTCCTTCCGGCAGGAAGCTTTCCACCGGCACCCAGGTGATGTCGATGAAGCCTCTCAGCTCCAGCATCTTCTCGGCATTCTCCTTGGAAATGCCCTCGCTGCGCAGAAGATTGGGCATATTCGCCTTCAGAATTTCCTTGCCCAGGCTCACCGTCAGCACGATCTTTTGGCCCTTGTGGAGCACCTCGCCCTCAGCAACGGAGGAGGACATGACCACATCGGCTTCCACCTCGTCGCTGTATTCGTCTTTGCGCTCTACCTTCAGGTTCATATTCAGGCTTTTCAGCATGGCCATGGCATCGGCATAGCTTTTACCCGCCACATTGGGCATGGTCACATCCGGCGGTTTGGGGCCCAGGCTGACGATGACGAACACCGTTCTTCCCTCTTCCACCATGGTACCAGCTTCAGGCATTTGGCTGATAATACAGCCCTCGGGAACCGTATCGGAATAAGCCTCATTCTGTCGGACGATTTGGAGTCCGTCGTAATTGGGAACTTTATCAAAATGCATATTGAGCAAACTGGGCACTTCGTAGGTGACCTTCTCATTATTGAAGAGGCCGCCACTGGCCAACAGGATCAAAAAGATGATCGCTGCCACCATAATGGCTGCGCAGCAGCTGACAATGGCAATGGTTGTGACACGACCACGACTCAGGGCCGCTTCCTCCGCTTCTCTGGTACGCTTAGGCTGCGCAGGTTTGGCGCTGACAGGCGGTGTGGTCACCGGAGCAGACTCCGGCTTGGGCTGGGGCTTGGGCTTTTCTGTTCCGGCCGCAGGTTTCACCGGCAGAGGCGGGAAGATCTTTTCCGGATTCTGCCGCAGTTCATCCATATCTGCCATCATATCTACGGCGGAGGCGTAGCGATCCTTCAAATCATGGGCCATGGCCCGCAGGATGATCTGCTCCAGGCCGGCCGGGATATTGGGATTGAGCTTGGAAGGTTTGGTGGCGCCGCCGGCAATATGCTGGATGGCCACAGACACCGGGGACTCGCCGTCATAAGGCGGACGGCCCGTGATCATCTCATACATCACAACGCCCAGGGAGTACAGGTCGCTGCGGTGGTCTACCCGGCCGCCCTTGGCCTGCTCGGGAGAGATATAATGCACCGAGCCCAGAGCTTCCTTTGTCATAGTGTTGGTCTGGGTCATGATACGGGCAATACCGAAGTCCGTTACCCGCACTGCACCGTTTTTCAACACCATCACATTATGGGGCTTGATATCCCGGTGGACCAGGCCACGGCTATGGGCATGATCCAGAGCCTTGGCGATCTGGGTAGCAAAATGCAGCGTTTCCTTCCAGTTGAGCACACCCTTGCGCTCCATATACTGCTTCAGGGTGATGCCTTCCACCAGCTCCATGACGATATAGTCCACGCCATCGACGCTGGACACATCGTAAACAGACACGATATTGGGATGGCTCAGCATACCGACTGCCTGTCCCTCCGCATGGAAGCGGCGACGGAAATCATCATCCTGTAAATTTTCATCTCGTAAGATCTTAATGGCCACCAGCCGATTCAAGCGATGGCAGCGGGCTTTGTAAACGACGGCCATGCCGCCGGTGCCGATGACCTCCAGGATCTCATAGCGGCCATCGAGCATACGCCCGATATATCTATCCATAGTTGTTTCTCCTTTCGCTTCCGGATCAGACCTGCATCAGCACACAGGTCACATTATCCGGGGCGCCACGGTTCAGAGCGATATCCATCAATCGCTGGCAGCAGCGCTGGCCGTCTTCCTCGTACACGATTTCAAACAGCATTTCCTGTTCATCCATCAGGTTACTCAAACCATCGGTACACAGCAGCAGACTGTCACCGCGATCCAGTTCCAAACGGAACAGATCGCACTGAACTGCCGTTTCCGTGCCCACCGCACGGGTGATCATATTTTTACCGGGATAGGTCTTGGCTTCCTGGGGAGTCAGTTCCCCACGATCCACCATCATCTGCACCATGGAATGATCACGGGTGACCTGGCAGATCTGACCAGGAGTCACATGATACAGCCGGCTGTCGCCCACATTGACCACCGTGGCTTTTTTGCCCTGCACCAACACCGCCACCAGGGTGGTGCCCATGCCGGCAAAGTCCACAAATTCCATAGCCTGGTCGTAAACCGTGAAATTGGCCAGTTTTACCGCACTGTACAGCATGGCGTCCACGGCATCCCGGTCAAGGCTGGGCTTCCAGGTCGAGGCGATACTTTGGACAAATACATCCGCAGCCAGGCTGCTGGCGATATTGCCGGACTTTGCGCCACCCATACCGTCGCAAACCACGCACAGCATCGAAATGTTGTCGAGTTTTTCGATTTTATATGCGTCCTGGTTTTGCGGGCGCACACAACCCGGATCCGTTAATGCCCAATATTGCATAACGACCACTCCCTTCCACAGTAAACACTCTGTTTATGCTTTTCCCTGGTTATATTTACGGCGCAACTGGCCGCAGGAGGCACCGATGTCGCCGCCCAGGGTGCGACGGACCGTGGCGGTGATGCCGCCATCCTCCAAAATTTTCTGGAAAGCTGCCACAGCAGCCTTGCTGCTGGGTTTTAAGGGGCTTTCCTCCACATGATTCAAGGGGATCATATTGATATGTGCCGGCAGGCCCTTCAGCAGCCGCAGCAATTCCTTGGCATCGCAGGGCCGGTCATTGAAGCCATCGATCATGGCGTACTCAAAGTGGATCCGCCGGGAGGTAGCATCATAGTACCGCCGGCAGGCTGCGATCAAATTCTCAATGGGATAGGCCCTGTTTACCGGCATAACCTTGCCACGGATCTCATTGTTGGGACCATGGAGCGAAATTGCCAGACTGATCTGCAGTTTCTTTTCTGCCAGGGCGTCGATCTTGGGGATCAGGCCGCAGGTGGAAAGGCTGATGTGGCGCATGGAGATGTTCATGCCGTCCTCGCTGTTAACCAGTTCCAAAAAACGGAGCACATTGTCAAAATTGTCCAGGGGCTCGCCGATGCCCATCAGCACGATGTGGGAAATGGGCAGGCCGGAGTCAATTTGGGTAAACAGCACCTCATCCAGCATTTCATAAGGTTCCAGCCGGCGAACTAGACCGCCGATGGTGGAAGCGCAGAACGCGCAGCCCATGGCACAACCCACCTCCGTGGAGATGCAGACGGTGTTGCCATAGTGATAGCGCATGAGTACCGTTTCCACGCAGTTGCCGTCGGACAGCTGCCACAGATATTTAATGGTTCCATCCTTTGCCGATTCCTGCTTGCGGACCACCTGGGGGATCTGCAGCGGATAGGTTTCCGCCAGTTGTTCCCGCAGGGCCTTGGGCAGGTTGGACATTTCGTCGTAGCTGCGTACGCCCTTATGGAGCCATGTATAGACCTGCTTGCCCCGGAAGGCAGGCTGACCCAACTCTTTTAATGCCGCCGTCAGCTCCGGCAAAGTCATGGATTTAATATTCATGCTTTCCTCCGCAATTTTGCGATAAAGAATCCATCGGTATCGTACTGCCCCGGCACCAGCGCCAGCATACCCGTTTTGTTTTCAGGGAAACAGGCCGGCAGCTTCATGGGTTCCAGAGAAAATTCCCGGTTTTCTTCCAGGAAGGCTTCCACCACGCCCTCGTTTTCCGCCCGCACCAGGGTGCAGGTCGAATACAGCAGTGCGCCGCCGGGACGGACGTATGTTGCCTGATTTTTCAAAATCTGCAACTGCAGGGCAGGAAGATCTGCCATTTCCTGCAGATTTTTGTAGCGGATATCCGGCTTTTTCCGGATAATACCCAAACCCGAGCAAGGCACATCAGCAATGACCACATCCATGGCGTTTTCCCACGCAGGGATATGAGTGGTAGCATCCAGCTCCCGGGCGGTGAGGTTGGTAATGCCCAAACGAGCTGCGCCATTGGCGATCAGTTCTGCCTTGTGGGCGTAAACATCGCAGGAAGTGAGTTTGCCCGTGCCATGCATGGCGATGGCAGCAGCGAAGCTTTTGCCGCCGGGAGATGCGCAGCAATCCAGCACATTGGAATGTTCCGGAATTTCCGCACACAGCACGCTGAGCTTGGCTGCAGCATCCTGGATATAGAACAGGCCCTGTCGGAAAGAGGGCAGTTGCTCCAGGTTGCCGGGATTCGTCAGCACCAGGCAGTCCGGCATCCATGCATGGAGCCGTGTCGTAACGCCCTCCCCTTCCAGCTGTTTCTGCAGATCAGCTGTGGTAATCCGCAGGGTATTGACCTGGGCCACCGTATCCGGCGCCTCGTTATTGGCCCGCAGCATGGGCTCAATCCGGGTCTTGCCCACATAGCTTTTCAGCAGGTCGATCAAATCCTGGGGATGGGAGTACTGCTCCTGCCAGCCGGTGGGTTCTTTCAGTTGGGCAGTCGCTGCCTTGCGCAGCACCGCATTGACAAGACCCGGTGCGTAGCGCTGCTTCTTGCAGTACTTTTTGGCCATGTCCACCGACTCGTTGACAGCGGCAGAGGAAGGCACTTTATCCATTTCATAAAGCTGATACAAGCCAAGATGGAGGATATCCCGCACCGCAGGGTGCAGATCCTTCAGCTTGCCCGTCAGCAGCTGCTGCAAATAAAAGTCCAGCTTCAGCCGGTTTTGCAGCACACCGTAGGTCAGTCGGGTGGCCAGGGCCGCATCCCGGCGGTCCAGGCGATCCCGATAAAGATACTCTTTCAACACACTGTTGGACCAACCGCCCTCGGTTCGGCAGGCAATCAGCACATTCAGTGCGGTTTCCCGGGCGCCCATTACAGCTGCAGGGGATGGCCCCGGAAGTAGTCCGGCGCTGCCATCCGTTTGCCGCCTTCGGCCTGCAGGGAGCGGATCTCCACAGCACCTTCGCCGCACGCCACCACAAGACCGGTCTTATTCAGCTCCAAAATTTCACCGGGCTGGCCCTTGCCATCCACGATCACCGTGGAATGGATCTTGAAGAAAGTGCCGGCCAAAGTGGTTGTCGCCACAGGCCAGGGATGCAGGCCACGAACATGGTCATGAACCTGCTGGGCAGTTTTGTTCCAATCAATGGGGCACAGGCCCTTGTCCAGCATGGGAGCAAAGGTGACCTGGCTTTCATCCTGGGCCGTCGCGGTTGCCGTACCTGCCTCCGCCTTCTTCAGCACATTGCTCAAAAGCTCTGCGCCAAGCACGGCCAGGCGATCCAACAGTTCGCCGGCGGTTTCATTTTCGCCGATTTCGGTTTCGGCAACATCGATGATGTCGCCGGCATCCATTTTCTGCGCCATATACTGGGCAGACACGCCGGTCTTTTTGCAGCCGTCCAGCACCGCCCACTGATAGGGAGCAGAGCCCCGATACTGGGGCAGCAGGCTGGCGTGGATGTTGATGCAACCCTTGGCTGGAATATCCAGCACCCGCTGAGGCAGGATGCGGCCATAAGCCACCACGGCGCAAACATCGGGCTGCAGAGCCGCAAATTCCTCCACCACCGCATCCTCCCGGAAGTTTTCCGGCTGGAAGACGGGGATGTTATAGGTCAGGGCCAACTCCTTCACAGGAGAAAAGACCATTTTCATGCCACGGCCCATGGGACGGTCGGGCTGGGTGTAACAGGCCACCACATCAAAGCCATCATCCAAGATTTTCTTCAGACAGGTTGCCGCAATATCTGGCGTGCCCATAAATACGACTCGCATGTTGATGCCTCCGTAGGTTTTTTATTCTGCAGACAGTTCCTCTTCCGTCAGGTAGCGCTCCATGACCTCGGTGTAGACGATGCCGTCCAGGTGGTCATTTTCATGGCAGAAGCAGCGGCCGATCAGCTCCTCGCCCTCGGCCTCAAACCAATCGCCGTTGCGGTCCTGAGCCCGCACCTTCACATAGTAGGGGCGCTTGACCAGGCCGTACTTGCCGGGAACGCTGAGGCAGCCCTCGGGGCCTTCCTGCTCACCATCGGTTTCCAGGATCTCGGGGTTGATGAATTCAACGATCTCGTTTTCCTCCATGCCCACATCCACCAGGAACACCCGGCGCAGAATGCCCACCTGGGGTGCGGCCAGGCCGACACCGCCGGAGTCCACCAGGGTCTCGGCCATATCATCCAGCAGCTTATGGAGCTTTTCGTCAAAAGCCGTCACGGGCTTACACACTTTATGCAGCGCAGGATCCTTATCGGTCAGAATTTTCCGCAGTCCCATATTGTTTCTCTCCTCTTTAGTCGTAACCGTTCACATCCGCAAAGGCGCTCACGCCCCGGTTCTCCCTGTCCTTGGCAAACTGCCGCAGCAGATGGGCCAGCAGCAGGCGCAGGGACCTGGTCTGCTTGCAGCGCAGGGTCAGGCGGTAACGGTAGTTGTAATTGATCTTAGGCACCGGACAGGGCGCCGGGCCCAAAACGGTGCAGGTTTCTCCTTGATACTCCGGCATTTTCAGACAGGCCACCAAGCTGTCCCGGAATTTGGCAGCGCCACGCAGCACCGCCGTTTCATTCTCGCCGGTAAATGTAATACTAACCAGTTCTGCAAAGGGCGGGCAGTTCTGTACCTGGCGCAGGCGGATCTCCAGATCGTAGAATCCGTCATAATCCTGCTGAGCTGCCAGTTTCAGCACCGCATGCTCCGGCACCAGGGTTTGGATCACAGCCTGGCCGCTGCTGTCGCCACGGCCTGCACGGCCCACCACCTGGGTCAACATATTGAAGGTGGTTTCCGCCGCCCGGTAGGAACCGGAATACAGACCCAGGTCCGCATCCAGCACACCAACCAATGTCACATTGGGCAGATTCAGACCCTTTGCCACCATTTGGGTGCCGATGAGCACCGGGATATTCTCCTGGGTGAAACGGTCCAGGATCTTTTCATGGGTATTGACCGCACTGACCGTATCCGTGTCCATGCGGGCGATCTCCAACTCCGGATAGATCATGTTCAGTTCCTGCTGCGCCTTTTGCGTTCCCGTGCCGATCCGCTTCAAGGGGCCGCCGCAGGCAGGGCACCGCTTGGGGGTAGGTTGGGAATAACCGCAGTAATGGCACATCAGCCGCTCATTGGCGCTATGATAGGTCAGCCTTGCGCTGCAGCGAGGACACTCCGGCGCCTCCCTGCAATCCACACACACCAGCGCCCGGGCATTGCCCCGGCGGTTAAGGAAGAGGATGGTCTGATGGCGCTCCCGATGGGTGTTCCAAATGGCTTCCCGCAGGCTCAAACTGAAGCTGGAATCATTACCCTCTTTGATCTCCTGCCGCATATCCACGATTCGGACATCCGGAAGAGCCTTGCCATTGTAGCGGCCGGTCAGTCGGTAGAGCTGATGGTCGCCACTTTTGGCGTGATACATGGTCTCTACCGAGGGCGTGGCAGAGCCCAGGAGCACCAAAACATGCTCTTTATGACCCCGGTACATGGCAATTTCCTTGGCATTGTAGCGGGGATTTGTTTCCGATTTATAGGAATGCTCCTGCTCCTCATCCAGGATCAGCAGACCCAGGTTTGCGGCAGGGGCAAAAACAGCGCTTCGTGTGCCCACCACCACGCCGGCCTCACCGCTGCGGACCCGTTGCCACTGGTCGTAGCGTTCACCGGCCGGCAAACTGCTGTGGAGCACCGCCACCCGATCACCAAAATGGCCGGCCAGCAGGCTCAGAAGCTGAGGTGTCAGCGCGATTTCCGGCACCAGGAGCATGGCAGATTTTCCGGCATCCAGGCAGCTTTGAATCAGCTTCAGATACACCGCCGTTTTTCCGGAGCCGGTGACACCGTACAGAAGCGCACTGCCGGGCGTTTCCTGCTGCATTTGCTGGGAAAGACCCTCAAAGGCACGATTCTGTTCTTCATTCAGAACCAAGGGGCCGTCGATCTTCGCCGGGGTGATCTGCCGGCAGCGCAGTACCGGTTTCTCGGTCAGAGTGATGTAGCCCAACTCTGCCAGGCGCTTGACCGTGGCGGTTTTTGCACCGGTGAAATAGCAAAGTTCCTTCACCGACACCGTGCCCAAATTGCACAGTGTTTCCAGCACCGCCTTTTGCAGAGTGCCCGACTTGGGCCGCCGGGCGGCATATTCCATCGCTTCCTCCGCAGAAGAAGCAAGGGTCGCAATTTTCTCGGTCTTGTCGCTGTTGCGGGCCTGAAAATCCCGCTGGGAGGTGATCCACTTTTTTTGCAGCAGATACGCCAGGATATCCTCCAGGGTTTCCGGCTCCTCCAGGGCGTTGCGCAGGGCCGTTTCCTCAGCCTGTCCGCCCAGATCCAACAGCAGCTGCATAACTTTTGCCGCATCTTTCTTCCGCAGTTTTTTCTCCTGCCAGGTTCGATCCTCCGTCAGTGCGACGAGGTTGCGGCTGTCGAACCAAAGGCCAGCCGGTAGCATGACCCGGATGGCATCAAAGAGGGTACAAAAGTACCGCTCCCGCATGAAGGCTGCCAGCTGCAGCATGGGCAGGCTGAGTACCGGGGCCTCATCCAGGCAGCAGTCAATGGCCTTGAGACCATCGTCACTGCCCTGCTCCACCGCCAGCACCACTCCTTCGGTGCGGCGGTTTCCGTTACCGAAGGGCACCTGCACCCGCATACCGCATTGCAGCTGCATTCCTGTGGGAATCCGATAGGAATAGGGCTTATCAATGGCAAAACTGGCCGCAGCAACGGCGATTTTTGCGATCATCTCAAGCCCCTCCTTTTCTTACTTGCGATATTCTTCCTTCAGGCCGGCAGTCAGCTCGCCGGCAGCCACTTCGTGAATGGCAAGGGTCACAGGCTTCTCGGTCAGCTCCTCGCCCAGGCTCTCGGCCTCAAAGGCGATCTGACGGGCGCGCTGGGCAACCACATTGACCAGTAAGTAACGGCTTTCCACATGCTTGAGCATGTCAGCTACAGGGGGGTAAAGCATAAAGATTGTTCCTCCAATATATTAGTTCGAATTCTGGCGAATGATCTGCAGGACCTGGGCCACTGCATCATCCAGAACATCATTGACAACGACATAGTCGTACTTATCCTGCTGGCTGTTTTCCCAGGCAGCACGCTCGGCACGGACACGGATCTGCTCCTCCGGCGTATCGTTACGGGAACACAGGCGCTGATGCAGGACCTCCATGGAAGGAGGTGCGATGAAGATCAGCTTGGCCTCGGGATAGATCTCCCGGACTCTCATGGCACCAACAGGCTCCACATCCAGGATCATATTGCCCTGCTGGGTCTTATTAATGATCTCAGACTTCAGGGTGCCGTAATAATTGCCCATGTGGTAGTCATACTCCACGAAAGCGCCCTGGGTGATCATCTGTTTGAAAGCGTCCTCGCTGATAAAGAAATACTGAACGCCGTTGGTTTCACCCTCACGGGGTGCGCGGCTGGTGGCAGAAACAGAAAACTGCAGGTTAGGTTCCTCTTCCATGACTCGCTTGAGAATGGTGCTCTTACCAACGCCGGATGCGCCAGAAATGACGAAAAGCTTGCCTCCGCTCATTCCTCTTCCTCCTCGTAATTTACATTTTGTTTATCCTGCCAACGCACGGCAACGGTTTCCGGGCCAATGGCAGAGAGAATAACATGGTCTGTATCCATCAGGATCACTGCTTTGGTTTTGCGGCCGTAGGAAGCGTCGATGAGCATGCCACGCTCCCGGGCTTCCTGGATCACACGCTTGATGGGTGCCGAATCCGGTGCAACCCCCGCCAGCACACGGGATGCGGATACCATGCTGCCGAAGCCGATGTTAATGAGTTTCACGGCAGCACCCCTTACTCGATGTTCTGGGTCTGTTCGCGGATCTTTTCCAGTTCCGCCTTAATATCCACCACAATTCGGGCCAGGCGCACATCGGTGCACTTGGAGCCGATGGTATTAGCCTCCCGGTTCATTTCCTGCAGCAGGAAGTCCAGCTTACGGCCCATGGCGCCACCGGTGGTCAGCATGGCGTACATCTGCTGCAAGTGGCTGCGCAGGCGGACGGTTTCTTCGTCCACCGCCACCTTGTCAGCGAAGATGGCAGCCTCGGTGAGGATGCGGCTCTCGTCGATGGAGCGGTTTTCCAGCACTTCCTTCAGCTTGGCCTCCAGGCGAGCCCGGTAATCCACCACGGTCTGGGCATTGCCGGCTTCCACCTGGGAGACCAGCTCCTCGATGGTGGCGCCACGGCTGCGCAGATCGTTTTCCAGGGCCTGTCCCTCGGTGCAGCGCATGGCGTCATACCCTGCCAGAGCCTGGGACACCACGCTCAGCAGGTCTGCCAGAAGCTGTTCCTCGTCCACCTCGGGCTTCTCCACGGTGAAGACTTCCGGCATTCTCGACAGCAGCGACACGCTGATATCGTCCTTGATTTCAAACTCCCGGGTCATCTGCTGCATGGCGGCCAGGTAACCGGCTACCACAGCAGAATTGAGGGTGACCTGGGCATCCACGCCGTTTTCACTGCGCATGGAAATGTAGACATCCACCTTGCCACGGGAAATAGAATTTTTTACCGCCTGCTTGACGGCCTCTTCCGCAAAGGAGAGGACTCTGGGCAGCTTGACACTGCAGTCCAGATAGCGGTTATTGACAGAACGCAGTTCCACTGTAAATTCACGGCCGTTGACCGTTTCTACAGCCCGGCCATAGCCGGTCATGCTTTTAATCAAGATGATTATCCCCTTTTTCTGATATATTAGGCTGCTTTGCGTAGGATTTTATGGTATAAACCGCACCTTTTTTCGCCAAATGGCGGTCATAGAGTTTGATAGGCAGCAGGCCCAGGACAAAACCCAGGATGCTCAGCAGAATTCCCCTGCCCCACAGGCTTTCGCCCAGGATGTAGCCGGCCAGGAAAGTCAACAGCGGCAGCACATACAGGACCACCGCCCCTTTCAGCACTGTGGCGGTATCCGATTCCACCGTCACCCAATCGCCGGGCTTGGCCTGGATGGGATTGTGGGCCGCAAAAAGCATGGTCTGGCTGGTGGCGCCACAGCCGGCGCATTTATGGCAATCGCCGCTGCAAGCGCTTTCCCGGATGCGGATCACCTCGGCCATGCCGTCCGGCAGCAGCCGGCGCACTTTGACAGTCTGTTCCATTTAGTTGCCTTCTCCGGTAATGGTAAAGGATACGAATGCTGTAATCTTATACCCTGTTTCATTGTAGACAACACCCACATCACTAACACCAACGATCTCAATGGTGCATTTATACGGGCTGCTTCCTTCCTTGGCATTGGAAAAATCCACATACACGATGATGTTTTCTGCCGTTACCTCATGCAGGCGGTTTTCGCGACCCCGGATCTGAATCTCCAGCCGCTCCGTCAACATGCCAATGTTGGCATTTTCTGGCACATTCAGCAATATGAAATGCTCGGATTCGACCTCCACGACCTTGATCTTGATCTCCGGCACCTTCACATCCACCAGGATCTCCGTAATGCCGCTGACATTCTCAACGCCGGCAGGCAAAGCAACCTTGAATGTCAGCACCTGACTTTCCTTCAGCTTGCCCAGATCCACCGTATATTCGATTTCATTCAGATCTTTCAATGCGGACTGAGCACCTGCGACCACCAGGGTAGTACGATTTGGTGTCACCTCCACATCCTCCGGTCCCAAGCCGCCGCCGCTTTGCACATGGATAATAATGGGGATCTCCTTGATCTGATAGACCCGCAGGGTCACGCGAATATCGCTAACATTGACGGTGACGGTGCTGACATCCTCCACAGGATTGCCGTCGGCACCGCATAGGGTGTGGCGGTAAGTTTCCACGATGGTGTCCATCTTACCTTCCAGGTCCACCGTAATGGCGGCATATTCGATCTGATCCACCACTTCCTTCGGACCGGAAACGGTGACGGTTGCATGGCTGAGGGTTGCGTTTTCCATATCCGCAATAAAGCCCTCCGGCACAACGCCTTCTGCAAACAGGCGGATCGGCACATCCTTTCGTGCGCGCTCGGAAACCTGCACCGTGATATACTGGGGATCCTTTTCCAGCACCTCGATGATGCCGGCGTTACTGGGGAAGGAGACGGTGCACTTGACTTTGTGCTCACCGGGCTCCCGGATCTGGGACAGATCCGCCAGGATAGTAATATTGGTTTTATCCAGCTTATTCAGGTCCGTACGGTTTCCGGACAGCTTCAGATTCATGGTGGCATCCTTGCCGGCGGTGATCATCAGTTCCCGCTCATCCAGCAAGGAAACGCCGTCAAAGACCACGGGGACATCGAAGTAGCTGGCTTCCGATTCGGGGCTGACCACCGTCACCACATACATCCAAAGGCCAAAGGCGATGACCAGCGACAGCACCAATCTCACAAAATTATTTTTCATGTTTGCCCTCCTTGGAAGACACAGCCAGCTTCAGCGGACGCTTCTTCTGTTCGGGTTGCTCGGGCATCAGCTCGTTACGCAGCAGACGCTCCAGCATCTGGGGCGGCAGATGGCGCTTGAGCATACCGTCCACTGCCACGGAAATGGTACCGGTCTCCTCGGAAACGATAACCACCACCGCATCGCTGGCTTCGCTCAGGCCCACGCCGGCACGGTGCCGGGTGCCAAGATCCGGGCTCAGCCGCTTGCTGTGGGACAGGGGCAGCACACAACCGGCTGCACCCACACGACCATCACGGATGATCATGGCACCATCGTGCAGAGCTGCCTTGGGAAAGAAGATATTGCGCAGCAGCTGTTCGGTGACCTGCGCATCGATGGCGGTGCCGGTCTTCATGTATTCATCCAGCTGGTTATCACGGGAGAAGACGATCAGTGCGCCCACCTTTTCCCGGCTCATCTGCTCACAGGCCATGACTGTCTGACGGATGACGCTTTCCATCTCCTGGGAAGTACGGTCGGTGCTGAAGAGTTTACCCAGCTTCACATTGCCGATGTGGTCCAGAATCCGGCGCAGTTCCGGCTGGAAGAGGATGACTAGGGCAATCAAACCGACGGTCATGACCTGTTCGATCACGAAATGAATGGCATACATATCCAGCCACTCTGCGATCCAGGATGCCAGCACCACCAGCACGACCGCCTTTGCGATCCGGGCCGCACCGGAAGACCGCAGCAACGGAAATACCTTATAAATCAAAAATGCCAGCAGAATGATATCGATAAAATCCGTCAGCTTCATGTGCGTGACTTGTCGAATCAAGCTTTCAAATATTTCCATAGCAGCACTCCACCGCCTCTCATGTATCTGTCAATTGGGTGCTCAGACGCAAAAACCGCATAGTCACCCGATTATCTGTATTATTATAGCGGATTTGTCTGCTGATAGCAATAGCGAAGTGAAAAATTTTTATAAAAAACCCATGATTTTTAGTTTACCGTAACGCCGATATTGCCCGCAAAAAGGTCTTACTTTGCGTGTTTGAAGCATCGTGGCCGAAGCTCACGCGCACCGTTCCGGTTTCCAATGTCCCGGCGCTTTCATGGGCCAAAGGCGCACAGTGTAGGCCGGAGCGGACACAGATGCCCTGCTTTGCCAAAGCATCCGCAATTTCCTGGCAGTCCATTCTTCCCACAAAGGACAGTGTTCCGGATTGGTGTTTTCCGGCAAAGACAGTAAAACCCAGGCGTGAGAGTGCAGATGCGCAGTGTCGGGCCTGGTGCTGCTCCCTGCGGAAGATTCTCTCAAGTCCCACTTGGTTTACATAACGCATTCCAGCTTCCAGGCCGGCGATCCCCGGCACATTGAGGGTCCCGGCCTCTGCCCCATCCGGTAAAAAATCCGGCATCTCCATGTCCCGGGAATTGCTGCCGGTGCCGCCGCTGAGCAGGGGCTTCGGTGTTCTGCTACACAGCAGTAGTCCTGTCCCCTGGGGGCCCAAAAGGCCCTTATGGCCGGGCATTGCGATGAAATCAGCGCCCAGGGCAGCAAAGTCGAGGTGCAACATGCCGGCAGATTGGGCTGCATCCAGGACAAAGGGCACACCATAGCGCCGACACAGAGCGGCCATTTCCGCCACCGGCAGAATATAGCCGAACACATTGGATACATGGGCGAAAACAGCGGCCTTGGGCCGGGTTTTCAGGGCAGCTTCCCACTGAGTCAGGGTATCATCCCAATCGAACAGGCGCCGACCGGCCACAATGCAGCGGGCCCCCAGGCCATGCAGCGGTCGCACCACCGCATTGTGCTCAAAACCGGAGATCACCACCGAGTCCCCGGGCTGCACCAGGGTGTGGATGGCCAAGTTCAGCCCGTGGGTACAATTCGATGTCAGTACCACCTGCTCCGGCTGGCAAGAAAAGAGCTTACCTGCCGTTTCCCGACAGCGGTAGACCTGCTCTGCCGCCGCCATGGCTGCCGGGTAGCCTCCCCGGCCCGGATTGGCGCAGGTTACCATGGCCCGCAGCATTGCCGCCCGGACTCCGGGCGGCTTACGGAAAGATGTGGCGCCGTTATCCAGATAAATCATGGTCGCCATTCCTCAGCACCCTGGTCTGCTTCGGTATAGACCTTGCTGAAGGGTAACCCATGCTGCCGCAACAGAGCCACCGCCCGGTCGGCATGCACCGGACGCAGCCGCAGGCAGTAACCGCAGCCCCGTTCCTCCATCCACCGGGGCGTTCGCTGCAGTGTGCATTCGATCCCAGCCTGCTGCAGCAGGTGCTGCCCCCGCTGGGCCGGTGTCACAGAACGAAAAGTGATAAAATGCATCCCCATACGACAAAACCTCCCGGGCTAATCTATGCCCGGGAGGTGTCGTTTGTGTGTCAAATTTTGGTGTATCAATTAGATCCATCGTAGGGCGAGGGCTTTCCATAGCACAAAACCCAGGGTTGTTCCCACCAAGTTCAGCAGCAGGTCATCCACATCGCAGGTGCCAAGGCACAGCGCAAACTGGCTCAGCTCCACGCAGAGGATGATGACGGTCATAAAAAACAGATGCCGCCAAAATTTTTGCCAGCGCTGCCAGATCCAGGGCACGCAAAATCCCAGGGGTACAAACATGGCCACATTTCCAACCAGGTTGATAAAAGAATGCGTACGCATGCCCAAATTTTCATTGCTGATCAAGGCATCCCAGAACAACTTCAGCGTCCGAAAGGGCTGCAACTGCAGCTCCCGGAAGCCGCCGTCACCGAAGCGCTGTCCGAACAGTAGCCACAGCATCAGCAGGCAATATAGGCCAAACAGCAGCATTTTCCAGTGTTTTTGCTTCATTATTCCTCCAGCAGGCACACTGCATGGCAGGCCATGCCCTGCATAGCGCCGGTAAAGCCCAGGCCTTCCTCTGTGGTGGCCTTCACATTGACCCGGCCTACCTGGATGCCCAGCTTGGAAGCGATATTTTCCGCCATCTGGGGAATATAGGGCTTCAGCTTGGGAGCTTGGGCCAGGACGGTCACATCGATATTGCCCACCCGATAACCGGCAGCGGCGATTTTTTCCGCCACGCAGCCCAGCAGTTCCATGGAGGAAATGCCCTTGTAGCGCATATCCGTATCCGGAAAATGGTAGCCGATGTCTCGCAGGGCGGCAGCGCCCAGCAGGGCATCCATCACCGCATGCAGCAGCACATCCGCATCACTATGACCCAGGAGGCCCAGATCCGAGGGGATCTCGACGCCGCCCAGGATCAGCTTCCGGGTGGGGTCGAAGCGGTGCACATCATAGCCATGGCCAATTCTCATTGCATGTCGTCCAAAATCATATCTGCCAGTTTCAGATCCAGGGGTGTGGTGATCTTGATATTGCGCTCGTCACCTTCCACGATCTTCACGGACATGCCCATATGCTCCACGGCAGAGCAATCGTCCGTGATGGCCAGGCCATCCTGCTTGGCCATCTTCAGTGCGCCACGCAGCAGCGCGAAATCGAAAACCTGAGGGGTCTGCACCGCACGAAGGGTGCTTCTGTCCGGGGTGGTTTTCACGACGCCACCGGAAACCACCTTGATCGTGTCCTTCACGGGGATGGCAGGGGTCGCGGCACCGTAGGTATGGGCCGCACGAACCACCCGGTCGATCAGCTGCCAGGTTGCAAAGGGTCTTGCACCATCGTGGACAGCAACCAGCTTGCACTTTTCCGACAGAGTATTCAGACCCAGAGAAACCGAAGCATCCCGACTGTCACCGCCCACCACCACGGCCTTGAGCTTGGAAAAATCATGGCACAGGTCCATGATCGGCACAATCAAATCCGGCCGGGTCACCACAACGATCTCCCGGATCGCATCACAGTTTTGAAACTGCCGCACGGTGCGGACGATCATCGGTTCACCGCCAATGGGTGCCATCACTTTGTCGATGCCGCCCATCCGGCTGGCATTTCCCGCTGCAACGATCACTGCGCCGCAATATTTCAGCTTCAGCAGTTTCCGGGCAGGCCGGGTGATTTTCGTAATATCCATACTTACAGCTCCTTAATGATCTTCTTGAAGCATTCGCCACGGACCATGAAGTTCTTGAACTCGTCAAAGGATGCAGAGGCCGGGCTCATCAGCACCACATCGCCGTTTTCGGCAACTGCAGCGGCTGCACGGACGGCATTTTCAAACTTGCCGCAATCCACCATCTCCGGCTTTTCGCCGGTGCAGTTTTCCACAGCAGTACGGATCTGGGGTGCGGTGGCACCGCAGAGGAACAGCTTTTTCACGTGCCGGCAGATTTCCGGTCCCAGCACATCGTAAGGAATGTGCTTGTCATAGCCGCCGGCGATGAGGATCACCTTCTCCTTAAAACTGCGCAGACCGGCAATGGTACGAGTGGGGCTGGAGGCGATGGAATCGTTGTAGAAACGGACGCCGTCCTTGATCCGCACCAGCTCGATACGGTGCTCCACGCCGCCGAAATTCCTGGCGACCTGCACGATCACTTCGTCGGACACCAGCCCCTCCACTGCCGCAATGGCGGCCATGTAATTTTCCACATTATGCACGCCGGGCAGCAGAATATCCTCGGTAGCCAGCACCGGCTGACCGCCCCGGGCGATGACGCCGTCTTCCAGCCGCACATGACAGGCGCTTCCCTGGCGGGAGAAGAAGCGGGTCTCGCCGTTGCCAACCAAGGCTGCGGTGATGGCGTTGTCGGCGTTGAGCACCAGCAGGCCGTCGGTGCCCTGGAATGCGTAAATGTTCTTCTTGGCATCCACATACTCCTGCATATCCTTGTGGACATCCAGGTGGTTGGGAGAAAGATTGGTGATAACAGCACGAGACGGGCTGCGCTGCATATCCATCAGCTGGAAGGAGCTGAGTTCCACCACCGCCAGGTCGCTTTCCTGCATCTGAGGCACCAGGGGCAGCAGAGGCGTGCCGATATTGCCGCCCAGCCAAACCTTTTTGCCCTCAGCCTTCAGCATTTCGGAGATCAGCGTGGTGGTCGTGGTCTTGCCGTCGGAACCGGTGACGGCCAGGATCTGGCAGGGGCAGACCTCGAAGAAGACTTCCATTTCGGAGGTGATTTGCGCGCCGGTTTCCCGCAGTGCCACCAAGGCAGGATTGCCGGGGTGCATGCCGGGGGTACGGAAGACCAGGTCGGCCTGGATGTTTTCCAGATAAGTATCGCCCAGGCTCAGCTTGCAGCCCTGCTTTTCCAGCTCCAACACCGCTGCATCCACATTTTCCCGGGGGGTGCGGTCGCAGCCGGTGACATCGCAGCCGTAGGAAAGCAGCAGCCGCACCAGGGGCTGATTGCTGACTCCCAGGCCCAAAACAGCGATTTTTTTACCCTTCAGGGAAGTAAAGTATTGTTCAAATGCGTTTGCCATACCCATTCTCCATTTCAAATTCATGTTCTAAGTTTTCGTTTACCTTTCCGCTTCGATGCGCTTGTAGGGGCAGGTCATTGACCCGCACGCCCAGGGCATATTCATCGAGCGGTTATTTCTTCGCAGACACACTATCCCTTTTTGCAAACAACCTCTGCCGATTGTCGGTAGATTGCGGGTAGCTCACCGACCCGCCCCTACATTGGGGTTGCCGTGTAAACAAGAACTTTCCATTTTATCTCAATTTATAGTATATACATTTTCAAAAGAATTTGCAAGGGGATTTGACAATTCGCTTTGTTTGCGGTACAATATTTCCGCGACCGGGTCGGACAGCCGCGGATGCAAGCTGAAAAGCTGCAGATGAGGAAAGTCCGGGCTTCACAGGGCAAGGATAACAGGTAACGCCTGCCGGGGGTGACCCCAGGACAAGTGCAACAGAGATATACTACCTGCGGTTTTCGCAGGGAAAGGTGAAAAGGTGGGCCGATAACCCACCCGGCCCATGGTGACATGGGTTTTACGATGTAAACTCTATCCCGAAGCAACGCCGTGGAGGAGCATATGGTTTGCCCGACCGCTCCGAGGAGGCGGCTTGAGCCCAAGAGCAATTTTGGGCCTAGATAGATGGCTGTCAAGACAGAACCCGGCTTATAGACCCATGTCGCAACTAACAAGAAGACGCACCGCTGATTATTCAGCGGTGCGTTTTTGTGTTATTCTTCTGTTCTGGGTGCTTCCACAGGCATGGCCAGGCCTGCCACGTCGGACACCGGCAGGGAGAAGGCAATACCCTTGGCCTTCTTGGCCATATCCATTTCCTGATAGATGGCGTTCAGCACCCGGTCACGGATGGCTTTTTCCACCACCATCATCAGAATTTCCTTATCGGCATGGAGGGTGATACCGAAGAATGCTGCTGCATCCTCCTTAACCACGCCTCTGGCGTTCAGGATCGTGCCGCCACGGACGCCATTTTCACGGGCCACTTCCATCACATCCTCGGCAAAGCCGGAATTGACGATGGCCAGGATCACTTCATGTTCATTGGTTTTCATATTAACCTTCCCTCCCTATCCGGTTATCACTGAGGAACCGGTATGCATTCACACCGATCACGCTGCTCAGCGGCACCGCAAAGGCGATACCCTTTCCGCCGCGGATGGTGGCAAATTTATCTTCCAGGCACTGCATCACCATTTCGGCCAGATCATCCCGGATGACACTGATGACCACCGCCTTGTGGGGCTCCAGGCCCAGTAGCTCCACCAATTCGGAATGAGCCGTGCCCAGACCGCCCACCACCATCTGGTAGTTGACATCGAACTGGCTGATCACATCCATATAGAACTCGCCCTTGGGCTTGTCCACAATTGTGAAGAGGAGTTTCAGTTTTTTGATGGCAGATTCATTGACAGTATTGCTCATATCGGCTCCTCCTTACATAAAGTTGATGATCTGCTGATCGTCCGCATCCAGGATCCGCTTCATGGCCTTGCGCTCGTTGATCCTTTCGGCAACGATTCCACGGAAGCCCAGCAGCTGAATGGTGATCAGCGGGGCCATGGCAACCAGCGCCACCACGCCGAAGGCACCCGCCAGCCCGGCGGTCTCTCCCTGCAAAGCCAGGCAGACACCGGTAGCAAAGGGCAGAATGAAGCCGGAGGTCATGGGGCCGGAGGCCACACCGCCGGAGTCAAAGGCAATGGCAGTATACATGGGCGGCACAAACAGGGACAGCGCCAAGGAAATGAAATAACCAGGAATGACATAATATACCAGGGAAAAATCGCAAATAATGCGGATCATGGACAGGGCGATGGCGCTGCCGACGCCGATGCACAGGCCGGTCATCATGCTCTTTTTGCTGACCAGGCCGCCGGTAATATTCTCTACCTGGGCGTTCAGCACATGGATAGCAGGTTCTGCCAGCACCACCAGCACGCCGATGATGAGGCCAAAAATCACCAGCATCGCCTCATTGAGCTCCGACAGGGCAACGCCCAGCTTGAAGCCAATGGGCATAAAGCCCACATTGACGCCGGTCAGGAAAATCACCAGGCCCACATATGTAAAGGCAACGCCCACCGCAATACGCAGCAAACGGCGCTTAGGCAGACGCAGGAACGCAAACTGACAAATGATGAAACAGGCCACAATCATGCCCAGCGCAACGGCCACCTCCTTGGCGGTGTGTCCGGCGGTGTGCAGAAAGGCACTCAGGATATTATGGCTGACCGAATAATCCGGCACCTGGTACTGCATATCGGAAGTGGAAAAAATGCCCAGCAACAGCACAGCCAACATAGGGCCAACAGAGCAAAGGGCTACAAGACCAAAACTGCTTTCCTTGCTTCTATTGTCACCCAACACACCGGCGATACCAACGCCCAGCGCCATGATAAAAGGCACCGTGATGGGACCGGTTGTAACACCGCCGGAGTCAAAGGACAACGGAAGCAGATTTCCATTGCCGCTGACCACCAGCATCAGCGACAGCGCAAACAGCAGCATATAGAACAGCATCAAAATCTGGGAAAGGCTGCGCTTAAAAACGATCTTGAGTACAGAGATCACCAAAAATGCGCCCACGCCAACGCCCACACAATAGATCAGTAACGTTCCGTTCATCACGGCGCTGACCTGCTTGGCCAGCACCTGCAGGTCCGGCTCAGCAACAGTGATGAGCATGCCCATCACAAAGCAGACCGTCAGCAGAAGGCCCAGCTTTTTCTGCCTGGACAGACCTGAGCCCATATGGACGCCCATGGGCGTCATAGCCAGGTCAGCGCCCAGATTGAACAGGCCGATGCCCAAGATCAGCAGCACAGCGCCCACGGAGAAAGTGATCAATTCCACAGCGGAAAGATTCACCAGGGGCGTCAGGGCCAGTATGTACACGATCAAGGTAACCGGCAGAGCCGATACCAGCGCCTCCTTGATTTTTTCCCAAAGCTCCTTCAATTCCATCACTCATTTCTTGCATATTTATTCTGTTTCTAGTATAGCAAATTTCCGAGGTGGGCACAAGTGCATTTATAAAAAGTTTCAAAAAAATCCCCCGGACAAAAGTCCCGGGGATCATTATGATGCTTTGCAGCGAGAGATTACTCGTAGATCTCGGTGACGACACCGGAACCGACGGTACGGCCGCCTTCACGGATAGCGAAACGCAGGCCCTTCTCGATAGCGATGGGGGTGATCAGCTCGACGTTCATAACAACGTTGTCGCCGGGCATGCACATCTCAACGCCCTCGGGCAGAGTGATGATGCCGGTAACGTCAGTGGTACGGAAGTAGAACTGAGGACGGTAGTTGTTGAAGAAGGGAGTATGACGGCCGCCTTCTTCCTTGGACAGGACGTAGACCTGGCCAGCGAACTTGGTCAGGGGCTTGATGGAACCGGGCTTGCACAGAACCTGGCCGCGCTCG
>JAZUBW010000104.1:0-25528 GCA_045638785.1 Faecousia sp. | reverse complement strand
CTATCAGCAACGGCGGCTTCCTGTTTTCTGCGTTTCCGTCAAGGGACATTTTTGCCGCCGGCAGCATATACTGAGGGCAGCAAGCTCACAAGGAGGCGGAAACGATGAAAGGATTTTGGAAAACATACGGTTTTTTGATCTGCATGCTACTGGGCATCCTCTCAGGCTGTATGGTGGGTGCGTTCTGGCCCGGGGCCACGGTGCTGGCACCCCTGGGGGATGTGTTTATCAACCTGATGTTCTGCGTGGTGGTGCCCATGGTGTTCTGCTCCATCGCTTCGGCGGTGGCTAATGTGCCGCAGGTGCGCCAGGCCGGTCGGCTGCTGGTGACCACCCTGGTGACGTTTCTGATCACAGCGGCCATTGCGGCGGTGCTGATGTACATCGTGGTGCGGTTCGTGCCCCTGGTGGGCGGCAGCTATGAGGCGGTGTCCGGCACGGTGGATGCGCCCATGAGCCTGGGGGATATGGTGGTGGCCTTTTTCACCAAGCCGGATTTCTCTGAGCTGCTGAGCCGCCGGGCCATTTTGCCGCTGATCGTCTTTGCGGTGCTGTTCGGCTTCGGCGTCCAGCTGACCGGGGAGAAGGGCCGTCCCGTGGCCCGGTTCCTGAGCTGTACCACCGAGGTGCTGTTGCAGATGGTGAAGCTGATTTCTTTCTATGCGCCCATCGGCTTCTTCGGCTTTTTTGCCTGCCTGGTGGCCAGCTACGGCCCGGACCTGGTGGGGGACTACGGCCGGACATTAGGGGTGTATTATGCCCTGTGCTTTGCCTATATGCTGACCATGTTCCCGCTGTACGCCCGCTTTGGCGGTGGCAGAGGGGCCGGCCGGGTGATGCTGCGCCATCTGCTGCGGCCGGCGGCCGTGGCCTTCGGCACCTGCTCCAGCGTGGCCACCATCCCCACCAACCTGGAGGCGGCGGAAAAGACCGGCATCTCCAAGACGGTGGCCAATGTGGTCATTCCCGTGGGGGCCACCATGCACATGGACGGCTCTGCCATGAGCGCCATCATCAAGGTGGCCTTCCTGTTTGGGGTTTTCGGCAAGGATTTCGGCACCGGCGAGGCGATTTTGGCCATCATCGTGGCGGTGTTTTCGTCGGTGGCCATGTCCGGGATCCCTGGCGGCGGCGGAACCGGGGAGCTGGTGCTGTGCAGCATGTTTTTCCCGGACCAGCTGGCCGTTGCCTATCCCATCGCCCTGGCCCTGGGCAATCTGGTGGACCCGCCGGCCACCATGCTCAATGCCGCCGGCGATTATGTGGTCAGCTTCATCGTCGAACGCTATACCAGCGGAAAAGATTGGCTGAAAAAGACAGGAGCAGTGCCGTAAACTTTAGCTTTTGGGCAGAGCGGAATCATCATATTGCAGGGCGAGGCCATGACCTCGCCCTGCAATATGCCTCAATACAGCGATAATGATCCTTTGGCGCCTCGGATTTCCGGGGTGCTTTTTCTATATAAAAAATATTTGAAATATTTGCAAATTTCATTCTGCCGGGGTAGCGCTGTGGAAACGGATGTGCTATAATATCTTTAAGTATACCATAGGGGAGTATTGCTTATGATCGAACTGTTGGCCCCGGCGGGCTCTATGGAGGCATTGTATGCGGCCGTGCAGAACGGTGCCAATGCGGTCTACCTTGGCTGTGGCACCTTCAATGCCCGGCAGAGTGCGAAAAATTTTACGCCTCAGTCTTTGGCTGAGGCAATTAAATATTGCCATATTCGTGGCGTTGCGGTGCATCTGACCCTGAACACCCTGGTTTCGGGCCGGGAGATGGACGAATGCGCAGAGCGGACCCGCCATGGCGCTGCCAGGGGCGTGGATGCGTTCATCGCCCAGGATCTGGGCGTGGTGCATATGTGCCGCCGCATCCCACCCAATGTGCCCATCCACGGCTCCACCCAGATGACCATCCACAGCCTCAGCGGTGTGCTGCTGTGCGCTGCTATGGGCCTGCGCCGGGTGGTGCTGAGCCGGGAGCTGACCCGGGAGGAGATCCGTACCATTTGCCGCAATTCTCCCATTGAGATCGAGGTTTTTGCCCACGGCGCTTTGTGTATGAGCTATTCCGGCCAGTGCTATCTGTCGTCGGCCATCGGCGGCCGCAGCGGCAACCGTGGCCGTTGCGCGCAGCCTTGCCGCCAGTGCTACGGCTACAGCCCCCCGGAAAACCGGTATCCGCTGAGCCTGAAGGACAATTGCCTGGTGTCCTATCTGCAGGAATTGGACCAGATGGGCGTGGCCTCCATCAAGCTGGAGGGCCGCATGAAGCGGCCGGAGTATGTGGCTGCGGTCACCGATGTGTACCGCAAGGCCCTGGATACCGGTAGCGTCAGTAAGCCCATGATGGATGCGCTGCTGACCGCTTTCAACCGCCAGGGCTTCACCGACGGCTATTATACCGGCAACCTGGGCAAGAATATGTTTGGCATCCGGGAGGAAAAGCCGGAGGATGCCGCCTGGCTGCGGCTGGCCCGTCAGAGCTATGAGGCTGTGGAAAACCAGTTGGTGGACATCAAGTTCCACGCCGTGGTTTGCCCCGAGTACAGCCAGCTGACGGTCACCGATCCCGAGGGCCGCAGCTGCACCGTCAAGGGACCTGTCCCCCAAATCGCCCGAACCCAGCTGCTGACAGAGGAATACCTCAGCAAGCAGCTGAATAAGACTGGCGGTACGCCCTATCATTGCGGCGTGGTCACCGCCGAGATCACCCCCGGCCTGACCCTGGCCGCCTCTGCCATCAATGCCCTGCGCCGGGATGCGCTGAACCAGCTGACGGCCCTGCGTGGCCGCCGGGACGGCATGCTGCTGGCCCGTATGCGGAAGATGCCCCATTATCCCGGCAACAAGGAGCGGCCCCATTTCACCGTGTCTGTCACCACCCGGGAGCAGATCACGCCGAAACTGCTGAAGCTGAATCCTGCGGTGCTGTATGTGCCGCTGCATATTTTGGCCGCCGACCTGGACTCTGCCCGTCAACTGGCTAAGCGGGTGCCGGTGGCGGCGGCCCTGCCCCGCATCGTCCATGACGGCCAGATGCATGACATCCGGGAAAGCCTGCGAGCCGTGCGTTCTGCCGGCATTACCCAGGCCCTGGTGGGCAATTTGGGTCTGCTGATCCCGGTGCGGGAGGCAGGCCTGGAGATCCGTGGCGATTTCGGCCTGAACATCTATAATTCCCTGTCTACCTATACCCTCAAGGGCTGGGAGCTGCTGTCTGCCACCCTGAGCTTTGAAATGACTCTGCCCCAGATCCGTGACGTGAGCAAGGCCCTGCCCTGCGAGCTGCTGGCCTACGGCCGCCTGCCGCTGATGGTGACGGAAAACTGCCTTTTCAAGGGCAAGACCGGCGAATGTGCCTGCCATATGGGCAATACGAAGCTGGTGGACAAGACCGGCGCAGAATTCCCGGTGATCCGGGACGGCAACTCTTGCCGCAGCGTGCTGCTCAACGGTAAGAAACTGAACTGGCTGGATCGGCAGAATGACCTGGCCCGGCTGGGCCTGTGGGCTATGCGGCTGCAGTTTACCACGGAAAATCCCAAGGAAGTGGACCATGTGATCGCTGCTGCCATCACCCCCACCCCCTTCGATCCCGGCGCCTGTACCAGAGGCCTGTACCTGAGAGGTTTGGAATAAGATAACTTGCGGTTTGTCGGTGAGAGGAATGTGTCGGCCCTACGGGCCGACAGCGCCCGCAGGGCGCAATACCTTCTCCCGGGGAGAAGGTGCTGAGGGCAGCGAAGCAACCGAAGCGGAAGTGGAACGCGGGAGATGCTGTTGGATACGGTAAATGTCAAGACTTGCTGATGACTTGCCCTTTTTTGGAGGCCTAAACGCCTGTGCAAGTCGTTACATTCCTGCCCGCATTCCACATCAGTCAGCGGCTCGTACCTCGCACGCTGACAGCTTCTCCCCGGGAGAAGCCAGGGCGGCTTCGCCGCTAATCTACCCGATAAACTGAAATTTGAAAGGAAACTCTATGCGTTTGATTTTAGCCTCCCAGTCGCCCCGGCGGCGGGAACTGTTGGGCCTCTTCGGCATTCCATTTGCTGTGAAGGTGGCCGACATTGACGAGACCATGGACCCGGGGAAGGCCCCCTTTGACGAGGTAGCCCGGGTCAGCCGCTGCAAGGCTCTGGCGATTGCCCCAGCGGAAGAGGACGTGGTCATCGCTGCGGATACCATCGTGGTGGTGGAAGGCCGGGTGCTGGGCAAGCCCCGGGATGAAGCCGATGCCTTCCGGATGCTGCGGCTGCTGTCGGGCCGGGATCACCAGGTCATGACCGGCGTCTGCGTCCTCCGGGGAGGGGAAGAGCGAGTCTTTACCGAGGTGACGGACCTGCATTTTCGTGACCTGACCGATACCGAGATCCGCCGCTATATTGCCACGGGTGACCCCATGGACAAAGCGGGCAGCTACGGTATTCAAAACGGTGCGGCTCTTTTCTGCCAGCGCATGAACGGCGATTATTATAATGTGATGGGCCTGCCGGTGTGCCGGCTGGGCCAGGTGCTGAAGGAATTGGCACCGGATATCATGGGAGAATTTTTATGAGACATTTTTTTAGCAACCGGGTACGGGCGGTGCTGATCGCATCCCTGCTGCTGGCGGCGCTGCTGGCGGTGGTCAGCGGTCTGACCGGCAAGAATATCCCCAATATGCTGGTCCAGTCGGCCCTGCGGCCCCTGCGTGGCGGTGCCAATGCGGTGATGGGACAGGCCCAGCAGATCTATGACTATATTTTCCGCTATGAGCAGCTGGAGGCGGAAAATGCTGCCCTGAAGGAGCAGCTGTCCCAGGTGCAGCAGGATGCCCTGGAGGCTGATGCCCTGCGCCGGGAAAACGAGCGGCTGAAGGCGCTGGCCCGGCTGCTGGAAAAGCACGATGATTACATGGTGGTGGATGCCTATATCATCGCCCGCAGCGCACCCAATGAGTGGAGCAGCACCCTGACCATTGACCGTGGCAGCAACGCCGGCATTACCGTGGGCATGTGCGCCATTACGGAAAACGGCGAAGTGGTGGGACTGGTGGAAGAGGTGGGCCCCAATTATTCCGTTATCAAGACCGTGCTGGACTCCTCTCTGCAGATCAGCGGCACGGTTTCCGAAAACGGCTATGCCGGCATGGTTTCCGGCGGCTACCGCAGCGGCTACAGCGACCTGCTGCGGATGGAGTACCTGCCCAGCGCTGCCGTGCTGCGCAATAATGATATGGTCGTCACCGCCGGTTCCACCGTCTACCCCCGCAATCTGATCCTGGGCTATGTGGTGGACGCCGGCTTCGAGGAAAACGGCATCGCCAAGTACGCCATGCTGCAGCCTGCCGTGACCATCGGCGAGCTGGAGCAGATCTTTATCATCACCGACTACGAAGCCAACTAAGTGAGGTGCCAAGTGGCAAAAGATTACGAATTCCGGCCGGATCCGGAAAGCTCCGGCAATTTTGATAAGCTGCTGCTGAGCCAGGGCCAACGTTTCAGCTTGACCCGCTGGCTGCTTTTTGGCGTGCTGTGGCTGGTGGCGCTGCTGGTGCAGGATGTGATGGTCTGCGGCGTGGATATTTACGGTGCCGGCATGGACCTGGTGCCCTGCATCATCATCATGATCACCTGCCTGCAGGGCGTGGAGCCCGGCTGCATCTTTGCGCTGATCACGAGCCTGCTGTACTGCTTCTCCGGCTCTGCGCCGGGGCCCTATGTGCTGCCGATGATCACTATTTTGGCCATGCTGGCGGCCATTTTCCGCCAGGCCTGCCTGCGCAAAGGCTTTTTCTCCATTCTGCTGAGCACCGGTGTTGGCCTTCTGTGCTACGAGCTGCTGCTGTTCTTCATTGGCCTGTTTTTGCGCTATACCACCTGGCAGCGGCTGGGTGCCATGATGCTGACGGCGCTGCTGAGTCTGCTGGCTGTGCCGGTGGCCTATCCCGTTGCCCGTGCCATTGGCAAGATCGGAGGTAAGACATGGAACGAATAACCCGTGTACGAGCCGGCTTGCTGATGCTGGCAGTGGTGTTGATCCTGGGCTTCTTCAGCCTGCGTCTTTACAAAATGCAGGTGCTGGAGTCCGACAAGAACGCCAACAATTTGACCACCTTTACCACCCGTACCCGTGTCCGGGCTGCCCGTGGCGACATCGTGGATACCAACGGCAATGTGCTGGTGACAAACCGGGCCAGCTACGATCTGGTGTTTAACCACTATGTGATCCTGGACTGCGGTAATCCCAATGAGCGGTTGCTGGAACTGGTGCAGCTGTGCCGGGAGAAGGGGATCGTCTACCGCGATCATTTCCCTGTCACCACCACCTGGCCCTTTGAGTACACGCTGGCCGATTATTCCGCGGTTTGGCAGGCCTATTTTCAGGCCTTTCTGCTGAACCGTGGCGATATGGACTCGGATATCACCGCACCGCTGCTGATGAAGCATCTGCGGGAAAGCTACCGGATCCCGGAGGACTGGTCAGAAGAGGATGCCCGTCTGGTCATCGGTCTGCGGTATGAGCTGACCCTGCGAAACGGCATCACCAATCTTTCCAACTATGTGTTCCTGGAGGATGTTTCGGATGAAGATCTGGCGGCCATCCTGGAACTGAACATTCCGGGCCTGGGTGTGGAAACCTCCTCCGTCCGTGTCTACAATACCACCTATGCGGCCCATGTCATGGGCTATGTGGGCGCCATGAGCGCCGACCAGTGGCAAACCTACAAGGAATTGGGTTACGAAATGGATGCCCTGGTGGGACAGAGTGGCTTCGAATTGGCCTTTGAAGAGTACCTGCACGGCACCGACGGCGTCCGGGTGGACGAGGTCACCCAGGACGGAACCATTGTCAATTCTTACTATGATGTAGAGCCCAAGGCCGGCAAGAATGTGGAGGTTTCCATCGATCTGATGCTGCAGATCGCAGCAGAGGATACCCTGCAGCAGGTCATTGAGCAGATGCGGGATCCGGAAACCAACCCCACCGATGACATGCAAGGCCTGGATGCCCAGGGCGGCTCCGTGGTGGCCATCGATGTGCGTACCGGCCAGGTGCTGGTCTGCGCCAGCTACCCCAGCTATGACCCTGCCACGATGTTTGCCAATTGGACGGAGCTGAACGAGGATCCCTTCAAGCCGCTGATCAACCGTGCGCTGATTTCGGCCCTGCCCCCGGGATCCACCTTTAAGCCTGCTATGGTTATCGCCGGCGTGGAGTCGAATACCATCAGCGCCAGCGAGCAGATCAAGGATAAGGGTGTGTACCTGAAATATTCCGGCTTCCATGCCTACTGCATGCTCTATACCCGCTATGGCAGAGTCCATCAGAATGTGGATGCCTACGAGGCGCTGAAGTACTCCTGCAACTACTATTTCTACGAGCTGGCAGACCGGATGAAGAACATGGACTTCATCGACCAGGTGGGTAAAGGCCTGGGTCTGGGCGAAAAAACCGGCGTTGAGCTGTATGAGAGCGTGGGCATGCGGGCCAATCCCGAAACCAAGTCCAAGCTTTTTGCCGGCACCGATTCTGCCGGTTGGTATGCCGCTGACCAGCTGATGGCCGGCATCGGCCAGTCTTTCCACCGCTACACCACCATGCAGCTGGCTTCCTATACCATGGGCCTGGCCAACCAGGGCCTGCGGTATAAGGCTACCTTCCTGGACCGGGTCATTTCTTCGGATTACCGCACCCTGGTCTATGAAAACAAGGTGCAGGTGCTCTCCTCCATGGAGATCTCCAATGGCGCCTACCGGACCTACCTGGAGGGCATGAAGCGTGTCTGCCATGCCAGCGGCGGTACGGCCAATGGTGTCTTCCAGAACTACCCCATCACGGTGGCAGGCAAGACCGGTACGGCAGAAGGCATTGTCGGCACCTCCACCAGCAATTTGTTTATCTGTTTTGCGCCTGCAAATGACCCGCATATCGCTATTGCGGTCTACGGCGAACAGACCGGCGGCGCCAAAATGGCAGAGGTGGCCAAGGCCATCCTGGATATCTACTTCGGCCTCAGTACCGGCGATGTGGATTCCAATGAAAACCAAATCGGTTAAAAAACAGGCTGCTTCGGCAGCCTGTTTTTTCCATGAATTGTAGTTTATCGTTCAGTCTTATCCGTAGGGGAGGGTCAAGACCCTTCCCTACGAAAGCAACGCAGCGATAAACGAAAATTTGAACCTCTTTACATTTGCTGCAAAAGTTGGTATAATACCCATGTATGAACTTTTTTAGGAGCGAATGTGATGCTGGATAAATTGCAGGCGGTCTACAGCCGCTACGAGGAGCTCTGCGCTAAGTCCGAGCAGCCGGATTTTTATGCCGATCCCAAGAAGGCGGCGGCCCTGCTGCGGGAGAAAAATGACCTGGAACCCATCGTGACCTGCTACCTTTCTTACCGCAAGGCCCAGCAGGACCTGCAGGAGGCCCAGGAACTGATGGCAGACCCGGAAATGAACGAGCTTTGCCAGGAAACCTACCAGGAAGCCAAGCAGGCCATCCAGCAGCTCCAGGAGCAGCTGCGTATTTTGCTGCTGCCCAAGGACCCCAACGATGATAAAAATGTCATCGTGGAGATCCGGGGCGGTGTGGGCGGCGAGGAAAGCGCCCTGTTTGCCCACAGCTTGTTTCGCATGTATTCCATGTATGCTGCGAAAATGGGCTGGCAGATCGAACTGATGAATTATAACGATACGGAGTTGGGCGGTGTGAAGGAGGCGGATTTTGTGGTCTGCGGCCGTGGCGCCTACAGCCGGCTCAAATACGAATCCGGTGTCCATCGGGTCCAGCGTGTGCCGGAGACCGAGTCCGGCGGCCGGGTCCATACCTCCACGGCTACCGTGGCGGTGCTGCCCGAAATGGAAGAGGTGGATGTGCAGATCAATCCGGCCGACATCGAAATGCAGGTCTACCGGGCTTCCGGCGCCGGCGGCCAGCATGTCAACAAAACCTCCTCTGCCGTCCGTTTGATCCACAAACCCAGCGGCATCGTGGTGGCCTGCCAGGAGGAGCGAAGCCAGCTGCAGAACCGGGAAAAATGCATGCGGATGCTGGCCAGTAAGCTCTATGAGATCGAGCAGGAACGGATCGAATCGGCCCATACGGGTCTGCGCCGGAGCCAGGTCGGCAGCGGCATGCGCAACGAGCGGATCCGGACGTACAATTTCCCCCAGGGCCGGGTGACGGACCACCGCATCGGCCTGACGCTGTATAAGATCGAGGCCGTCATGGACGGCCATATCGATGAGCTCATCGATGCCCTGGCCACCGCCGACCAGGCCGAAAAACTGAAAAACGCAGAAAAATAAACCGTTCCTGCGTAGGGCGGGGTCATGACCCCCCCGACCAGCCGAAAGCTACCTCGCACTTGGGGATAAAAAAGATGAACGATGATTTTGAACGATTCCCTGTCCGTAAAAATCCCAGACTGAAACAATATGACTACACATCACATCCTGCAATTATTACTTTGTAACGATTTGCGCCAAGGACAAAGCCTGTTTGTTTGGCAGTCCTGCAAAATTATCCCGGATGGGGCGCATTGCGGCAGATTGCCTGAAAGAAATCACAATGCACTTTCCGGGAGATGTGACGGATAAGTGGGTGGTCATGCCCAACCATGGCCATGCAATCATCATATTGCCCGGAAATACTGCGTCTTTGCCTACTGTGATCGGACAGTATAAAGCAGCGGTCACAAAGAAAATTCGAACTATTTCTCCCGGGACAGATGTCTGGCAAAGCTCTTTTCACGATCATGTGATCCGCAATCAAGCGGATTATGAGCGCCTGTGGACATACATCGACGCAAATCCAGCCAGATGGATGGAAGATTGCTTTTATATACCGCAGCATGCGCTGTAAACCAACCTGCCCGGCGGGGTCATGACCCCGCCCTACGAAAAAGAGGACACATCATGCAATACATCACAAACTCCCCCCTGGAAACGGAGGCTTTGGGTGCGGCATTGGGCCGCATTCTCCCGGCTGGTACGGTACTTGCTTATACCGGCGATCTGGGCGCCGGAAAGACCGCCTTCACCCGGGGCCTTGCCCGGGGCCTGGGCTATGCAGAGCCTGTTACCAGCCCCACCTATACCATCGTCAACGAATATCTGGGCGGCCGCCTGCCGCTGTTCCATTTCGATATGTACCGCCTGCGTTCTTCCGAGGACTTGTGGGACATCGGCTGGGAGGATTACCTGGACCGGGGCGGTATCTGCGCCGTGGAATGGAGCGAAAATGTGGCCGATGCCCTGGAAAACCCCATTATGATCACCATTGAAAAGTTGGGCGAGAATGAACGCCGGATTACCATCGAAGGAGGGGAATACCTTGCGGATCTTAGCCTTTGAGACCTCCGCCAAGGCCGCTTCTGTGGCGCTGATTGCCGACGGAAAGCTGCTGGGCGAAAGCTATCAGAATACCGGCCTGACCCACAGCCAAACCCTGATGGTCATGGCCGAGGACCTGCTGAAGCAGTGCTCCCTCAGCACCCAGGACCTGGATGCGGTAGCCGTGGCCGCCGGTCCCGGCAGCTTCACCGGTGTGCGCATCGGCGTGGCCGCCGCCAAGGGGCTGGCTTGGGGCCTTCAAAAGCCCTGTTACGGCGTGTCCACCCTGGAGAGTATGGCCCTGGGCCTGGGTGCCTTTGAGGGCACTGTGTGCCCTGTGATGGATGCCCGGCGCAGCCAGGTTTATAACGCCCTGTTTGAGGCCGAGGGTGGTCAGCTGACCCGCCTGGAGGAGGATCGGGCCATTTCCCTGGAGGAGCTGGCAGCGCAGCTGCAAACTGCCCGGCAGCCTATTTTCCTGGTGGGTGACGGCAGCGAGCTGACCTGGTGCACATTGAAGGACCGGGTGCCGGGCCTGGTGCTGCCCCATGAGCACCGGATGCACCAGCGGGGTGCCGGCGTGGCTCTGGCGGCCTGGGCGGCGGTGTGCCGTGGTGAAATCGGCGATGCCGCATCCATGCAGCCCAATTACCTGCGCCTTTCCCAGGCTGAACGGGAAAAGGCGGAACGAGAAAAAGGAAAATAATAAAAAGGAGATATAAATATGGCAGTACACATTCTTGATCATCCGCTGATCCAGCACAAGCTGGCCATCCTGCGCAACAAAAACACCGGCACCAAGGAATTCCGCACCCTCATCAACGAGATTGCGGGCCTGATGTGCTACGAGGCCACCCGGAATCTGCCCACCGAAGAGGTGGAGGTGGAGACCCCCATCATGACCGCCAAGTGCCGTATGCTGGCCGGTAAGAAGCTGGCCATCGTGCCCATCCTGCGCGCCGGCCTGGGTATGGTGGATGCCATGGTGGATATGATCCCCTCTGCAAAGATCGGTCACATCGGTCTGTACCGTGACCCCGAGACCCACGAGCCTGTGGAATACTACTGCAAGCTGCCCGAGGATGTGGAGCATCGCCAGGTCTTCGTGGTGGATCCCATGCTGGCCACCGGCGGCAGCGCTGTGGCTGCCATCGATTTCCTGAAGCGGCACGGCTGCAAGCAGATCATCATGATGAACGTCATCGGCTGCCCCGAGGGCATCAAGACTGTCCAGGACGCCCATCCCGATGTGGAGATGTACCTGGCTGCCTGCGACGAGCGGCTCAATGAGCATGCCTACATCATCCCCGGCCTGGGCGATGCCGGCGACCGTATTTTTGGAACCAAATAAAAAAGGAGAATAAAAATGGATATCAAGGCAAAAGTCAACGAACTGGTCGAAAAGATCAAGAGCAACCCCGCTATGCTGGAGCGCTTCAAGAGCGAGCCTGTGAAGGTCATCGAGGAGCTGGTGGGCATGGATCTGCCCGATGAGCAGCTCAAGCAGGTGGCAGACATGGTCAAGGCAAAGATCGACCTGGATAAGGTCGGCAGCCTGCTGGGCGGCCTGTTCGGCAAGAAGTAAAAAACAAGACCACGCTGCGGTTGCAGCGTGGTCTTGCTATTTGGTATGTACGAATTTCAGTTAGTCGATCAATTGGTGTATGGAATGTGTCGTCCCAAAGGGGCAACACATTCCGCCAAAAGATAAGTCGCAAGTTACTTATGAAAATGCACTTTCATTTCCTTTTCGGTTTCCTTGATTTCGTTCAGCAGCTCTCTGGCACTGACCCGGAGGACACCGGTGCGGATGCTGGAGAGCTGTACCAAACCGTCGGAGGTGGCCACCCGCACATTGTAGTTGGGGCCGATGTCGGCGATGAGGGCTTCCATGTAGGCATCGGCGGTCTGATTTTCCTTGGTGTAGACCACATGAATGCCGGAAAACTCTGCCTTTTCGCCCAGGTTACCCTTGACCTTGTAGCCGTCAAAGACTACCACCAGCCGACATTGTTTGTAGGCGGCATAGCTGCTGAGCCGGTCGCAGAGCTGCCGGCGGGCGGCTTCCAAATCCGTTTTGGCGGTTTGCGCCAGATCCTCCCAGGCAAAGATCAGATTGTAGCCGTCGGCAATGAGATATTGCTGCTTCGGCGGTTTGATGGTCAGTTTTTCCGTGGCCGGCCGGTCCGGGGCGTGATACTGGGGTCGCTTGATGGGGCCAAATTCCCGCTCCATGATCTTCTCCAGCTCCATGTCGTCATACCGGAGATTCCGGGTGATGATCTGGGGCTGTTTTTCTTCCTGCAGGCCGCTACTAAGGTGCATATGGTTTTTGACCTCGTTCCATTTCACCGTAAAGCCGGCACCATGGGCGCAGAATACCGAATCCGGGGTGTTCTCCAAATCCGCTTCCGGATCATAGCCGGTGGCTGCCACCACCTCTTCTGTATTGTGGCAGGGAAGATACCCGTGCAGCGACAGCTGCAGCTGACCCCGGCCCTGGGTGTAGGCCGCCAGAATTTGGTTGTAGTCGCCCAATTCTGATGCAGGCACCAGGCCCTTGAGGGTGGAAATTTCGCCGCAATTCTCCGGTGACTCCACCTCGCCGCCCATGGCCCGGATGTCGGTGATGGCCCGGCCGATGGAAGCGGTAGGTGCCGTGATGGCAAACCGGTACCAGGGCTCCAGCAGCACCGATTTTGCCTGCATCAAACCTTGTCGAATGGCCCGGTAGGTGGCCTGGCGGAAGTCGCCACCCTCGGTGTGCTTGAGGTGGGCTTTTCCCACCAGCAGGGTCATTTTCAGATCCGTGACGGGTGCGCCGGTCAGCACACCCCGATGGATCTTTTCCGCCATGTGGGTCAAAATCAGCCGCTGCCAGTTCAGATCCAGCACATCGGTGGAGCAAACCGTGTCAAATTGCAGACCTGAGCCGGTGGGCAGGGACTCCAGCAGGATGTGGGCCTCGGCATAGTGCCGCAGGGGCTCGAAATGGCCCACGCCCTCAACCTTGTCTGCGATGGTTTCCATATAGTAAATTTTGGGGTCGCGCAGGGTGACCTCCACACCAAACCGGCTCAAAACCAGACTTTTCAGCACTTCCAGTTGCACTTTTCCCATGATCTGCACGGAGATCTGCCGGGTGCCGTTGTCCCACAGCAGCCGCAGCTGGGGATCTTCCTCCTCCAACTGCCGCAATTTGGGCAGCAGCAGGGCCGGATCCCCGGGGGCCTCAATGCGGTAGGTCATGACCGGCTGCAGGGTAGGCACCGGGGCGGAGGGTTCTGCCCCTAGACCCTGACCGGCGTAGGTTTTGCTAAGGCCCGTGATGGCACAAAGAGTGCCGGTGACGGCCTCCTCCAGGGCGGTGAATTTGTCGCCGGAGTAGAGCCGAATCTGCTGCACCTTTTCCTCCTGCAGCAGGCTGCGGACCTTCAGCGTGCCGCCGGTGACCTTCAGCCAGGTCAGTCGGTTACCTTGGGGATCCCGGGAGATCTTGTAGACCTTTGCGCCGAACTCTGCTTGCTTGGGTGTTTCCGGGGCAAATCGGTCCAGAATGTCCAAAAGGCTGTCGATGCCTGCCAGCTTCAGCGCAGAGCCGAAACAGCAGGGGAACAGCTTTCGCCCGGCCACCAGACCTTGCAGATTGCCGTCGGTCAGCACCCCCGATTCCAGGTAGCTTTCCAACAGCGCTTCATCGCAGAGAGCGGCATTTTCCCGGAAGTCCGGACTTTCTGCCTCCAAAATGGCGGGGCTGAGCTGGCCTTGCAGCTGTTGCAATAACTTTTCTTTGTCCGTGTCCGGCAGGTCCATTTTGTTGATGAAAAGGAAGGTGGGCACCCGGTAGGCTTCCAGCAGCTTCCATAGAGTCAGGGTATGGGCCTGGACACCGTCGGTGCCGGAGATCACCAGCACCGCACAGTCCAGTACCGGCAGCACCCGCTCCGTTTCTGCGGAAAAATCCACATGGCCCGGGGTGTCCACCAGGGTAAATTCCCGGTTTTCGGTAGAAAACAGGGCCTGCTTGGAGAAAATGGTGATGCCCCTGGCCCGTTCCAGGGCATGGGTGTCCAGGTAGGCATCGCCGTGATCCACCCGGCCGAAATTTCGCCGGGCGCCGGAGGCAAAGAGCAGGGCCTCCGACAGGGTGGTCTTGCCCGCATCCACATGGGCCAGCAGGCCAATGCCGCAGGGCATCTTTTTCACTTGTTCGGCCACGGCGGGCACCCCCTTTCGCAGAGCATTTGAGCCATTATACCACGAAAACGGCGGTTCGTCGATAGCGGATCGGACTTTTTGGAAAAAATAAGAGAGCAGGCGCCCACCGCAAAGGACGGTGGGCGCCTGCCGATGGGATTAAACCCTTATTTCCATTTTTCGATCAGGTTCCGAATCTGGGAAGCAAATTTTGCGTTGTCCTTATTGGAGCGGCCCTTGCAGGTCTTGACGAAGGCCAACAGCGCCTCTGCAGCCACCAGCAGGTCACCAAAGACCGCACTGGCTCTGGCGGTGCTTTTCTGCACCCGCTGCTTCTGGATGGGCATGGAATCGGTATAGACCGTGATCTTGCCGGTGGAAAGGTCGTAGACGGTGCCGCTGTAGGGAGCGTCCGCGTCATAGCCCATTTCCTTCAGTAGCTCCTGGAACGCCACACAGGAGCGGTCGTCGCCGTGATTGACAAAGACCTTTCCGGGCTTCTCTTTGAAGCCGGCCAGCCAGTTCAAGAGGCCGGCCTGGTCGGCGTGGCCGCTGGTGCCGTGAAGGGTGGCGATCTCTGCGTTGACCGCAATTTCCTCGCCGAACAGCTTGACAAAATCCGCGCCGTTCTGCAATTTTCTGCCCAGGGAGCCTTCCGCTTGGTAGCCCACGAACAGCACGGTGCTGGCGCTGTTCCACAGGTTGTGCTTCAGATGATGGCGGATACGGCCTGCCTCGCACATGCCGCTGGCAGACAGGATTACCTTGGGGCGGTTGTCAAAATTGATCTGCTTGGACTCATCTGCCGTCACCGACAGGCAAACGCCGTCGGACCAGATGGGGTTGATGCCCTGCTGTACCAGCGCCAGGGTGTCCGGATCGAAGCAGCTCTGGTCGCATTGCAGGAAAATGCCGGTGGCCTCTACCGCCAGGGGACTGTCCACATAGATGGGGAAGAAGTCGTGACCTTTCAGAAGGCCTGCGTTTTTCACCTGCCGGATGGCATACAGCAGCTCCTGGGTTCTGCCCACGGCAAAGGAGGGAATCACCACATTGCCGCCCCGGTCAAAGGTCCGCTGCATAATGTCCGCCAGCTCCTGGATGGTGTTGCCGGTGCGGGCTTCGTGAAGCCGGTCGCCATAGGTGGACTCGATGACCAGATAGTCTGCCTCTTCCACCAGCTTGGGATCGTTGATGAGAGGTTGGTTGGTGTTGCCCACATCGCCGGAGAAAACGATCTTCTTGCTGACACCGTCCTCCGTCAGCCACAGCTCAATGCAGGCAGAGCCCAGCAAATGGCCCACATCGGAAAAGCGCACTTCGATGCCTTCGCCGGCCTGGAGCTTTTGACCGTAGGGGCAGGGACGGAATTTGGAAATGGCACCGATGGCATCGGCCAGGGTGTAGACCGGCTCCACCAGAGAATCGCCGGCACGCTGGGCCTTGCGGTTCTGCCACTGGGCCTCCGACTCCTGGATATGGGCAGAGTCCCGCAGCATGATGTTGCACAAATCGCTGGTGGCCTCCGTGGCGAAGATGGAACCCCGGAAGCCGTCCTTGTAGAGCTTGGGCAGCATGCCGGAATGGTCAATGTGGGCGTGGGTCAGAAAGACGGCCTCGATGGTATCGGCAGGCACCGGGATGGGGACATTTTCAAATACGTCCACGCCCTGCTCCATGCCGCAGTCGATGAGATACCGCTTGCCGCATACTTCCAGCAGCGTGCAGCTGCCGGTTACTTCGTGTGTTGCGCCGATAAACTGGATCTTCATAGTTCGCACCTCCTGTTTCTGCGTACATTTTACCACAGCTGGGCGACAGGGGCAAGGGGGAATTCCAGGTCGTCGGCGATTTTTTTGGACTTGCGCTTTGGGCGAAAATGGGGTAAAATGCAAAAAACAACAGGGAGGCAGCGGCCATGGAACAACTCAGAAAGAAAATCGACGCCCTTTTGGAGCAACGGGACAGACTTCTTATCGCCATCGACGGCCCATGTACCGCCGGAAAAACCACCCTGGCGGCGGCCCTGGCGGAGATCTACGGCTGCAATGTGTTCCACCTGGACGACTTCTTCCTGCGCCCCGAGCAGAGGACCCCGGCGCGTTTTGAGGAAGTGGGTGGGAATGTGGATTATGAGCGTTTTGCGGAGGCCGTTTTGGCGCCGCTGCAGGCAGGACAGCCCTTTTCCTACCGCCCCTTTGATTGCGGCACCTTCACCTTGGCTGCCCCGGTCCCTGTGGAACCGAAAAAGCTGAATATTGTCGAGGGAACCTACAGCCTCCATCCCTATTTCGGGGACCCCTACGATCTGCGGGTTTTGCTGACCGTATCCCCGGAACTCCAGCGGCAGCGGATTCTGCAGCGTCCCCAATTTCTCCACCGGCGGTTTTTTGAAGAATGGATCCCCATGGAAAACCGCTATTTTGAGGGTTTGAATTTGGCGGCGCAATGTGATTTGGTTCTGTGACGGCGCATAAACAAAAAAATACCCCTTTCTGTGGCCGATGCGTGTCGGTTTTCGCAGGAAGGGGTATGTTATTTTATGGGTGCATGGCATCCCAGGCGGTTTGGGCGGCGGTGGGAGCTTTGGTGCATTCCATCCGCCATAGAGGTACATTTTCTGCCAATCGTTCCACCAGACGGAGAAAATCGGAATATTTCCCTTCCTCCAGGGGGCAGTAGGCCTGCTTTTCCAGCATGGGCATGGCCTCTTCGGCGGAAATCCGACCGATTCGATCCTCCGGACCACGCTCCAGGATGCAGATGCCCCGTAGCGGAACGGTGATATTGCTGTCCAGGCCGTGCTTGCCGCTCCAGGGATTGCCGCAGACCAGCACGCCGCTGTCTGTCAGTTGCAGAAAGGGCCGATCGTCGTTGATCATCACGGCCCGGTCGCCAAAAAGCTCCCGCCAAAGCCGGGTGTGGGTGGATTTTCCGGTGCCGCTGCGGGCGGTGAACAGGTAACCCTGTCCGTCCACAGCCACGGCGCTGCCGTGAAACAGCAGGGTGTCCCGGCAAAATAGATGCTCGGAGAAAGCCCGCTGAATGGCGGCCCGCTCCAAAAAGGGATCGGTGAAGGTGCGGAAGCGAAAACCCTCTTCCCGGGCCTCGATGTCCAGCTGCTCCTGCTCAAAGCGCAGGTCCTCCGGCTGCACCGTGACGGTAAAGTTGGGGGCTTCCTCGGTCAGATACGCCCGGAAATACTGGGGCGTGCTGTCAAACAGGGCGTGCACTTGGGCGGTCTGCCCTGCAAGTTTCATGTAAAAAGCGGACATGGTTACTTCTTGGTGAGGCTACCCAGGATGCCACGGATCAGGGATTTGCCCAGCTCCCGGCCGATGGTGTTGGCGGCAGAGGACATGGCCTTGTCGAAGACGGTGGACTTTTTCCGGGTGGTGGTTTTCTTGGTGGTGGCCTTCTTCCGGGCCTCCTTCTCGGCTTCCTTCCGCTCCTGCTCCTCCTGCTTCCGGGCCTCTTCTGCGGCCTCCTGCTGGAGTTCGTTCAGCTCCTCGTAGGCGGACTGCCGATCCTCGGTGCGGGCATAGCGGCTGTACAGAGGGCTCTGGCGCACATTGCGCTCGATCACATCGGGGGCAACGGCCTCCATGGAACTGCGAGGGGGCAGAATGCCGGCCCGTTCCACGATGGTGGGAATGCCCTTCTCGTCCAGCACGGAAACCAGGGCTTCACCGACGCCCAGGGCCTGCAGGGTCTCCTCAGTGTCGAAATTGGGGTTGGTGCGGAAGGACTGGGCAGCGGCCCGCAGACCCTTCTGATCCTTGGGGGTGTAGGCCCGCAGGGCGTGCTGCACCCGGTTGCCGATCTGACCCAGCACGGAGTCCGGCAGGTCGGAAGGCACCTGGGTGATGAACCAAACGGAAACGCCCTTGGAGCGGATCAGACGAACCACCTGCTCCACTTTTTCAATCAGCGCCTTGGGGGCATCGTTAAACAGCAGATGGGCTTCGTCAAAGAAGAAGGCCAGCTTGGGTTTTTCCAGGTCGCCGGCTTCGGGGAGCATTTCATAGAGTTCCGACAGCATCCACAGCAGGAAGGTGCCGTACAGCAGCGGATGCTGGAACAGCTCGCTGCATTCCAAAATGTTCATGACGCCTTTGCCGTTGTCGTCCCAGTCGATCCAGTCATCCAACTGCAGATCCGGCTCGCCGAAGAAAATGTTGCCACCCTCGTCTTCCAGCGTCAGCAGGCTGCGCTGGATGGCACCGACGGATTGGGGGGAGATGTTGCCGTAGGTCAGCTTAAATTCCTTGGCGTTGTCGCCGACGTACTGCACCATGCTGCGCAGATCCTTCAGGTCGATCAGCAGCAGACCCCGTTCATCGGCGATGCGGAAGACGATCCGCAGGATGCCGCTCTGGGTATCGTTGAGACCCAGCAGACGGCTAAGAAGATCCGGGCCCATCTCGGAGATGGTGGTGCGCACCGGCAGACCCTGCTTGCCGTAAACGTCCCAAAAGCGGACGGGGTAGGCGGTGTAGTCGAAATTTTCGATGTGCATATTGTCGATGCTGCGGCGGATGTGCTTGGTCTCCTTGCCCTGGACGCACATGCCGGACAGGTCGCCCTTGATGTCGGCCAGGAAGACGGGGACACCCATATCGCTGAAGGACTCTGCCAGCACCTTCAATGTAACGGTTTTGCCGGTGCCGGTGGCACCGGCGATGAGGCCGTGGCGGTTTGCCATACCGGGCTCCAGGTACACGGGCTTGTCGCCGGTGGCCAGCCAAACTTTATGGGTTTCCTTCAAATACATAGGGATACCTCCTGGTTTATTTTGTGGTAAGATTTCTGTTGTTTTTTGCTTTTTTCTGCTGCTTCAGCCAGGTGTTCATCACAAAACTGTGGGGCAGAAATTTTATCAGCCGAACCTGCATCCGCACCGGGAAGCCGTGGATGGAGTAGTCTTTTCGGGTCTTGTACAGGTCTTTCAGGCCTGTGGCCACCACATCGCGGGCTTCATACAACCGGTCGTAATACTGAACTTCGTTGCCGTCATTGGTCTGCAGGGCGTGGTTGAAAAATTCGGTTTTGACCCAGCCGGGGTTCATGCTCATCATGCGGATGCCACGGGATTTCAGCTCCCGATTCATGGCCCGGCTGTAGCTGAGGACCAAGGCCTTGGTGGCGCCGTAGGTGGTGATGTAAGGCACGGGCTGCCAGGAGGAATTGCTGGCCAGCTGCAGCACATGGCTGCCGCTTTGCATATAGGGCAGGGTCAGCCGGGTCATGGCAACGAGGGCCTTGCAGTTGAGGTCGATCATGCGGCAGTCATCTTCAATGGAAACCTTGTCGAAAGCGCCGAATTTGCCGAAGCCGGCGGCGTTGACCAGGAGCTTTACATTGGGCTGCTCTTTTTCCAGAAGTTGGGCGAAGGTGTCGAAGCTGGCATTTTCGCACAGATCCAGCACCACCGGCCGCACGGGTACGGCAGCTTCCAGGGCCTTCAGCGCATCCTCTCTGCGGGCAATGGCCCAAATTTCGTCCACCTGCACATATTGGGAAAGCTGTAGCACAAACTCCCGGCCCATGCCGGAAGACGCACCGGTTACAATGGCGATGTTCATAATGGAAACCTCCATGTGTGTTCAAATTTCAGTTTATCTGGCTGATACCACCGTAGGGGCGAGCATTGCTCGTCCGGGCATTTTGCAACGCAAAATGCCGTGCCGTAGGTACAACATAGTTATTTTTCTTAGAAAAATCCGAAAATGTTCCATTTTTCGGCGGACGGCCAGTGGCCGCCCCTACAGAATAACTGCTCGATAAACGGCAATTTACTGATTTTTCAGAGCATTCAGCAGGGCCTGCTTTTCGTTGGGCACTTTTTCGTCCAGCACTTGCTCCAGCAGGGCGTTCAGGGTATTGCCGATGGCAGGGCCTGTGATGCCAAGCCGCATCAGATCGTGGCCGTTTACGGCCAGATCTTTTAGCTGCAGGCAGGCATTTTCTGCCTGAATTTCCTCTATAACGGCCCGCAGTTGGGAAAATTGTGACATTTCTCTGGGAATCCCGGTGCCCTTACTGCCCATGTCTGCTTCCTGTAATTGCAGAAGCAGTTCCAGCTTGTCCGCTCCCAGGCGGCCCAGCCAGCGCCGTACCGTCTTTTTCTCCGGAATGATTTGGGTCATATGCAGCCTCACCAGGGCCACCGCTGCTTCCCGCAGGGCATTGGGAGCTTTCAGCCGCCGCAAAATGGAAGATGCCATGGCGGCGCTTTCTTCCGCATGGCCGTAAAAATGGCCCTGCCCCTGCTCGTCCAGGGTGAAGGTGGTGGGCTTTCCCACATCGTGCAGCAATGCGGCCCAGCGCAGGGTCAGATCCCCGGGGACAGCCTCCACTACATGGGCGGTGTGGGTGAAAATATCGTAGGCGTGGTGGGGATTTTTCTGATTGAACCCCACTGTGGGTGTAAGCTCGGGGATCACCTGGCACAAAATGGGGGCAAATGTCAATAGATCATCTGCTTTTACCAGGGGTAAAAGTTTACATAACTCGTCAAAAATCCGCTCGGCGGCAATGTTGTGAAGCCGTGGAGCCAGTTCGATCATGGCATCCAGGGTTTCCGGATCCGGGGTCAGGCCGAACCGCACCGCAAAGCGGACACCCCGCAAAATCCGCAGGGCATCTTCCGTAAAGCGCAGCCGGGGATCTCCCACAGCCCGCAGGATCTTTTTCTGCAGATCCACCTGACCGCCGAAGGGATCGGCAAAACCCCGGGTAGGGGCGTAGGCCATGGCGTTGACGGTGAAATCCCGCCGAGCCAAGTCCTGCTCCACCTTTGGCACAAAGGCCACCCAATCCGGGTGCCGGCTGTCGGTGTAGCTGCCCTCGGTGCGAAACGTTGTGATCTCGTACACGCTTCCTTCCAGCACCACGCCGATGGTGCCGTGCTTTTCGCCGGCTTTTACCAGGGAAAAACCGGCAAAAACATCGCAAATCTCCGCCGGGGTGGCGGAAGTGCACAGGTCATAATCGTGGGGCTGCAGCCCCAGGCAGGCATCCCGGACGCAGCCACCCACCGCAAAGGCGGAAAACCCTGCCCGCTCCAGGGCATCGATGCAAAATTGTACGGGGCCAGGCAGGTACATGGGGCAGCTCCCTTCTTATTCTTCGGTCTTATTGCCGTATTCTTTCAGAATCTGATCCAAAATGGCGTCCACATCGGCCACCGGCGGTTGATGGTCGGCAACTTCTGCCACCACATTTTCCATCGGCATCGGTGCAGGCATCGGCTCTTCGGCCTTGGTCTCTTCCGCAGGCCGGGGCCGACGGGGCAGCTGCAGTCGGGGCAGTGCGGTCAGCATCCACAGAGCAACGCCCAGATTCAACAGCCAATGTTCGTTGCCGATAATGGCCACCAGGTTGCTGTAGCCGGCTGCCAGGCACCAGAACAGGCATTTGGTCCGGTTGCCCATATCCACATCAAAGCTCCACAGCCAGTAGCAGGCCGGCAGAGCGGACAAAATCGCCAGGAAGGAGAACAGATACCGGCACATTTCCGGCTCTGCACCCAGGGTCTGGCCCATGCGGAACAGCTCCAGGGCGAAAAATACGCAGACAACGCTGTGGAGGCTGATGGGGAGGGTGCGGCCGGTGAAGCGGGTGTAGATACCGCCCAGCAGCAAAACACCGCCCAAAATTCCGGCAAAACCGGTCAGGGTGTCCAGTACCTGGCCGTTGCCCAGGAAGGAAACGGAAGTGATCAGCATGCCGCTGCCGGCCAGGGCATAGCCGATGGCGGCCAGCCACGAGGTGGGGAAATTGACCTTGTAGGTGTTGCTGCTGCCGGCAGTGCGGCTCAGCAGCCAAAAGAGCACGGGCATTGCCAGGGTTAGCAGCAGCACAATGGTCCAGGCCGGATGTCGGGCCGGGTACAGGCCCCGCTCATCGGGACCGCCGGAACGCAGCCAAACCATCAGCAGCATGCCCAAACCGCCCGCAAGCAGGGCCATCAGATTGGCAAAACGCAGAAATTTTTTCATAGCATATCCTTCCTTATTGCAGCAGCATGCAGATGCCGGCCAGTACCGGCTGATGCAGCAGATAGATCCACAGCGATTGTTTGCCCACAAAGCAGAGGCTTCGCCGGATGATGTTTTTCTCGGAAACCCGGGGCAGCAACGACTCCTTGCTGCGGTAAACAGTGCGGCCCAGTACAGCGCCCAGCAGGAAGAAACCCAAGTTGGGCAGCAGGGGGAAATAATCGGAGCTGGCAAAGCCGGGGTAGACAAAGCCCAGGGGCATCAGCAGCGGCTGATCCAGCAGCACGACTCCGTCCAGGTAGAAACCGGCAGCCACCATACAGAGGCCCAGCAGCACCAGGGCCCAGTTGGGCAGGCGCCTAAAGACCCACCAAAGGATCATGCAGCAGCCCAGGCACTGCAGCACGCCGAAATAGATGATGATGCTTTTGTGGAAGCCGCCAAAACGGTACATGCCGTAGGTCACGGCGCTGACCATGGCGCCGGCCAGCAGCACGATGAGTCCTCTGCGGACACTACGGCGGCCCAGGGTGGCGCTGATGCCGGAAATCAGCAGAAACAGCACGCCGCCCCAACGCTGGACAAAATAAAACCACTGCGGAATGCGCCAGTCCACCAGAGCATACAGCTCCGTCAAATCATATACAAAATGAACCAGCACCATGCCCAGAACACAAAGTCCCCGAAAGGCGTCCAGTTCCCATATGCGCTTTTTCATAAAAACCTCCGGGAGGAAAATTGGGATTTATAGCGCCGAAGGCGCGTACCTTCTCCCCGGGAGAAGGTAGTGCGGCTACGCCGCTGTCGCCCTAAAGGGGCGACATATTTACACATCATCAGAACGATAAACGAAAATTTGAACCTTACCCATTATTATATCAAACAATCCATGGAATTTCCAGCGTTTTGCAAAAAAAGCTTGTTTCCTGGGAAAAAAGAGAGTATAATAACGGGGAAAACAGGTAACTTTTGGAGGAAGACCTATGTTATTGACCGGTATTACGGTATTTGCTTTGATTTTTGCGGTGCTGATGGCTGCTTTGGGCGGCCTGCTGGCTCTGATCCCGGCCTTTATTGCCGGCTGGATCGGCGCCTTTTTGCTGGTGGCGCTGTTCCTGGCGGTGGTCTGCATGAGGGTGGACATGAACAAACCCCAGGAAAACGACAGCAAATTCTTCCGTACCATGACCCATTTGTATATCGATCTGGTGCTGACCCTGTGTCGGGTGGACATCCGCACCGAGGGCCTGGAGAAAGTTCCCACGGACGGCCGCTTCCTGCTGGTGTGCAACCACATTTGCGACCTGGATTGCGGCGTGATCCTCAAATGCTTCCCCAAGAGCCAGCTGGTCTTTATCGGCAAGCGGGAGCTGACCAAAATGCCTATCGTGGGCCCGGTGATGCACAAAATGATGTGCCAGTTCATCAACCGTGAAAATGACCGGGAGGCACTGAAGACCATTCTGACCTGCATTCAGATCATCAAGGAGGACAAAGCCTCCGTGGTGGTGTTCCCGGAGGGCTATGTCAGCATGGACGGCCGCCTGCGGCACTTCCGCAGCGGTGCCTTCAAAATCGCCCAAAAGACCGGTGTGCCCATCGTGGTCTGCACCGTCCGCAACACCAAAAAGGTCATGAAGGATATCTTTGCTATGCGTAAGACCTGGGCCCAGCTGCATCTTGTGGATGTCATCGATGCCGAAACCGTGAAGGCCCTGCCCACCACGGAGATCGCCGAGAAAGTCTATGAAATGATGATCGGTGACCTGGGTGAAGCGTACCGCACCGACGAAAAGTCCATGCACCCCGACCTTCAGACCTGCATCGATCCCATCGAATAAACAAAAGCGCCGCGGTTGCGGCGCTTTTTAGTTTGTCGAGCAGTTGCGAATCCTTTTTGTAGGGCAAGGCCATAGCCTTGCCCTACAGATGCAGTGCATGTATACTGCCCGAAAAACTGCAATTTGTTTCTTTTGGAAATTTGCGTGTCCCTCTTGATTTATGGGGCAGGATTGGGTATAATGAGCAGGTACGATGGAAAAAATTCCATAATTGGAGGACATATACTATGAAAAACAGCGAAAAGACTTTGGAAATGATTGTTAATCTCTGCAAAAACCGCGGCTATGTCTATGCCGGCTCCGAGATCTACGGCGGCCTGGCCAACTCCTGGGACTATGGCCCTCTGGGTGTAGAGTTCAAAAATAATGTTAAGAAAGCATGGATGAAGAAGTTTGTCCAGGAATCCGACTACAATGTGGGCCTGGATGCTGCCATCATCATGAACCCCACCACCTGGGTCACCACCGGTCACGTGGGCTCCTTCTCCGACCCCCTGGTGGACTGCAAGGGCTGCGGCGCCCGTCAGCGTGCTGACAAGCTGATCGAGACCGCTCCTTCCGCTGCCGGAGTCAATGTGGACGCCATGGACACCAAGGAAATGAACGCCTTCATCGAGGAGCATGAGGATGTGGTTTGCCCCGTCTGCGGCAAGCATCACTTCACCTCTATCCGTAACTTCAACCTGATGTTCCAGACCAAGATCGGCGTCACCGAGGACTCCTCCTCCATCGCTTATCTGCGTCCCGAGACCGCTCAGGGTATCTTCGTCAACTTTGACAACATCCAGCGTACCACCCGCCGTAAGCTGCCCTTCGGCGTTTGCCAGGTTGGTAAGGCTTTCCGTAACGAGATCACCCCCGGCAACTTCACTTTCCGTACCCGTGAGTTCGAGCAGATGGAGTGCGAGTTCTTCTGCCAGCCCGGCACCGACCTGGAGTGGTTTGCCTACTGGAAGGATTTCTGCAAGAACTGGCTGCTGAGCCTGGGCATCAAGGAAGATTCCCTGCGTCTGCGTGACCATGACCCCGCAGAGCTGGCCTTCTACTCCCGTGCTACCACCGATATCGAGTACCAGTTCCCCTTCGGCTCCGGCTGGGGCGAGCTGTGGGGCATCGCTGACCGTACCGACTATGACCTGGGCCGTCACCAGGAGGCTTCC
>JAZUBW010000103.1:0-14080 GCA_045638785.1 Faecousia sp. | reverse complement strand
TTGCCAAAGCAACACAGATGCGGTAAATTGTTGTTTAGCAAAGCTCTGTAGGGAACGCTGTCCTCAGCGTTCCGACCGCGAAGCGGCACAATTTTGTACCGCAGCATCGCAGAAAGATGCAGAAAATTCGCCCATCGAGGTGGAATTTTCTGACGGAACGCTGAGGACAGCGTTCCCTACGGGTGCAAACATAAACAACAATTTTTGTGACCAACCATGTATTTATTTTAAGGAGGAAAAATCTATGCCGTTTATTATTGCCATCTTTGTCATCGCGCTGATTATGATCATCAGCAACATTTATGTGGTCCAGCAGGGCCGGGCCTATGTTGTGGAGCGTCTGGGCGCTTTCCACAAGGTCCAGGGCGTTGGTATCAAGATGAAGGTACCCTTCATTGACCGCATCGCCAAGCGCGTTTCCCTGAAGGAGCAGGTGCTGGACTATCCCCCCCAGCCCGTTATCACCAAGGACAACGTCACCATGCAGATCGACACCGTCGTGTATTTCCAGATCACCGATCCCAAGCTGTACGCCTACGGCGTGGAGCATCCCATGGCCGCAATGGAGACCCTGACCGCCACCACCCTGCGTAACATCATCGGTGACCTGGAGCTGGACCAGACCCTGACCAGCCGTGATGTGGTCAACACCAAGATGCGTGCCATCCTGGACGAAGCCACCGACCCCTGGGGCATCAAGGTCAACCGCGTAGAGCTGAAGAACATTCTGCCTCCTGCCGACATCCAGAGCTCCATGGAAAAGCAGATGAAGGCCGAGCGTGACCGCCGTCAGGCCATCCTGCAGGCCGAGGGTCAGAGAGAGTCCGCCATTCTGGTTGCCCAGGGTGAAAAGGAATCCGCCATTCTCCGTGCTTCCGCTGAGAAGGAAGCTGCCATTCTCCGCGCCGAGGCTGAGCGTCAGTCCGCTATTTTGAAGGCACAGGGTGAGGCAGAGGCCATCCGTGCCGTGCAGCAGGCCCTGGCCGACTCCCTGGCCATGCTGAATGAAAAGGCTCCCAATGACCAGGTCATCAAGCTCAAGTCCATCGAAGCCATGCAGCACATCGCCGACGGCAAGGCTACCAAGATCATCATTCCTTCCGAAATGCAGGGTCTGGTTGGCATGGCCAACGGCATCGTCGAGGGCGTGAAGGAGTAATTTTTCACAACCGTAGGGGCGGGTTTTTAACCCGCCCTTTTACAAAATTATGAAAGGAGCATCCATATGCAGCAGCAAAAATCCATGACATATCGATGGCTGCAGGTTCTTTTTTACATCCATATTGTCAGCGCTGCCCTGACGCTGCTGTTTTTGGTGAGCAATGTATTCCACCTTTCCCTGGGCGGGGAATGGGCCACCTGGGTCAACCGGGCCGTCAGCCTGGGAACGATCCTCTGCCTGTTCATGCTGCCGGGAAAATTTTTGCCCAGCGGCATCGCCAGAGTGGGCCTGTTGTTCTGCAATTTGTTCCCCATGCTGCTGGCCCATGTTGTGAGCATGGAAGCTTATCTCAATGTTTTGGTTGTGCTGCAGTGGGTCAGCCCCCTGCTGACGCTGCTGGCCATTTTCCTGGAGTACAACGCCCACGGCATGACCGCGCCGGAAAACGCCGGTGGCTGGCGGGTGCTGACCCTGGTATCTATTGGCGCGAGCCTGGTTTCCATCCTGCTGCTGCCGAAGCTGGAGGGATTCCTCAACAACATGCTGCAGGCCGGCAACTTCTGGGGCATTCGGGTCTATAATACCGTCATTTACATCCTGACCCTGGTTATGGATTGCTGGTATTTGATCCTGCTGCGGAAGAACCTGCAGGCCGTCGAAAAAGAAGTTTAAGATTCATGTAGGGGGGGCCATTGGCCGTCCGCCGGAAAAAGGGACATTTTTCGGATTTCCCGTAGGAAAATAACATTTTATCGCCTATGGGGATGGAATTTTGCGATGGAAAATTCCCGGACGAGCAATGCTCGCCCCTACAATATAAACGGAGCATAACGCTACATTTATGGAGGAATCATATATGGTAATCAAAGAGGATCGTTTTAAGAAAATTTTATTGGACAACGGTGGTTTTTCCGAAAATCAGATGGCCATTTATGTGGATCGGAAGACCGGCGTGAATTACCTGTTCACCTGCTCCGGCTATGCCGGCGGCCTGTGCGTGCTGGTGGACCGGGACGGCAAGCCCATCGTCAGCCCCCTGCCCCTGGAGGACTGATATGAGCAGAATGGCTGCAAGAATTCTGTACTTTGCCTGTCTGTTTGTGGGAATGATGGCCTTGGTTCTGTATATTGGGATCCAAAAGCTTTTCCTGGGTTATATTGCCATCATTGCCATTCTGGGCGGAACGATTCTGAGCTACTATCTGCTGCGCTGCCCAGGCTGCGGCCGCTGGGCCAACCGGCGCTCCTTCTTTTTGAAATACTGCCCCCATTGCGGCAAGAAATTGGAGGACTGAATATGAGCCGATCCACCGCTAAGCTTTTATCCGTGATCCTGGCCATTGTTGTGGTGATCATCTGCTGTGGGTTTATATTTTCCGATCATCAAGCGGCAGTAATCTTTACATTTATCATTTATCTGCCTGTGGCCCTTTATTTAAATTACTGTCAGCGGTGCAAAAGCTGCGGTCGCTGGCCCCGGAAAGGCGATTTCTGGGACGAATACTGTCCCCGGTGTGGGGCACCGCTGGATGATTAAGTACATACTCCTCTCCCGGGGCTGACATAAGTCAGCCCCGGGCTTTTTGCGCTATAAATTACGATTTCGGCAGTCAATGACATAAAAACCGTAGGGCAAGGCTATGGCCTTGCCGCCCAGCTGCCGCCTTTTGAGCGGTCGGTTATTTTGCGTATGGACGATGCTCTGAGGAAAAACCAACCGATGCTGTATCTCAACTGCGTCGGCGGGGTGGTGCTCCGCGCAGCGAATCAGAAATAACAATGATTGCCGGTGGCAATCATACCATGATTTATATGACCCCGCCCTACAAAGATGAACCAAATAGTTTTAAAAATAATTGTTATTATATATTGTATATGTGCAAATTTCTCTTGTTTTTTACAAAAAAATATGGTACAATTTAGGGTGAGATATTGTGGGAAAAATTTGTATTTTTGGTTTTTTCTATGAGAAAGGAGAAGGGAAATTTATGTTTTCATCGGCCTATGTATGGGCAAAGATTTATGGCTATATGGAAGAACAGCTGGGCAGTGTGATGATTTCCACCTGGTTTGACGATGCGGAAGTGGTGGAGCTGACGGAGGAACGGCTGATCCTCTACACCGCCTCCGATTACCGCCGGGAGGTCATCATCCAGCGCTACACCAGCTACATCCAGGAGGCGCTGAAGCAGATCTTCCACTCCGACGCCAAACTGATCGTCTTCAGCGACGAGGAAATGGAGGCCTACAAAAACAAGGGCAAGAAGACCTCCGCCATGGATTTCAATCCCCAGTTCAATTTTGAGAATTTCGTGGTGGGCCCCAGTAACCGGTTCGCCCACGGCGCTGCCATCGCCGTCACCAATCACCCCGGCGATGTTTACAACCCCCTGTTCATTTACGGCCCTCCCGGCGTGGGCAAGACCCATCTGCTGTACGCCATCGCCAACGGCATCCGCAAGCAGAAGCCCGACGCCAACATCGTCTACATCAAGGGCGACCAATTTACCAACGAGCTGATCGCCGCCATCCAAAGCGGTAAAAATATCGAATTCCGCAGCAAATACCGGGAGGCAGACCTGTTCCTCATCGATGACGTGCAGTTTATTGCCGGCAAAGAATCCACCCAGGAGGAATTTTTCCATACCTTCAACAAGCTCTACGAGGAGCACAAGCAAATCGTCATGACCTCCGACCGGAAGCCCAGCGATATGCTGACTTTGGAGGATCGTCTGAAGACCCGTTTTGAATGGGGCCTGCTTGCCGACATCCAGCCCCCGGACTACGAAACCAGAATGGCCATCATCAAGAACAAGGCCAAGAGCCTGGCCCTGAATCTGGACGACGATGTGTGCAACTATATCGCCATCAACATCACCAACAATGTGCGGCAGATCGAGGGTACCGTGAAAAAGATCATGGCCTACCGGGACCTGAACAACATGCCCCTGGATCTGGGCAACATTTCCCGGGCCATTGATGACATGTTCAAAAACGAGGGCAGCGCTCTGCCTACCCCCAGCCTCATCATCTCCCAGGTCTGCAAGTTCTACTCCGTGGACGAGGTGGCGCTGCGAGGCAGCCAGAAGAGCAAGGGCATCGCTGAGCCCCGGCAGGTAGCCATGTATTTGGTGCGCAAGCTGACCAACCTGAGCCTGCCGGACATCGGCCGTGAATTTGGCAAGGATCACACCACCGCCCTTTACAACATCCGCAAGGTGGAAATGGCCCTGAAAAACGAGGATACCAACCTGCAGAATAATATCCGGGATATCACTGCAAACATTAACTCACTGTTGTGATAATTAGGAATGATTGATTACAATTCATAATTCCACAGACCCTGTGGAATGTGAAATTTTTACCTGTGGAAAAGCAGAGCCCTTCCCGGAGCTTCACAGGGGCTGTGGAAAAGTAAGAAAAATTCCACAGATGGATGTGGAGAAAAAGTCCTTGCGGCTCTAAGGAAAATTGGACTTTTCCACATAACTTTTCTCTATTACTGTTAATACTACCTAAACCTATGATTTAAATATATATCTTATATTCTTTAGACAGAAAGGAACAACGGCTATGCGTTTTACCTGTGAAAAAAGTATGCTGTCTATGGGTCTTGGTATCGCTTCCCGTACCGTTGCCCAGAAGAGCAGCCTCAGCGTCATCGAAGGTATTTTGTGCCGGGCCGGCCACGGTGTCAGCCTGACGGGCTATAACATGGAAACCGCCATTACCTACTGCGTGGAGGCCGAGGTCACCGAACCCGGCCAGTGCATCCTGCCTGCCAGACTCTTTGGCGACATCATTCGCCGTCTGCCGGAAGGTCCTGTCACCGTGGTGGTGGATGAGAGCTTCAAGGTCTCCATCCGGGCCGGTTACGCCTCCTTTACCATTTCCGCCGAGTCTGCCGAGGATTATCCGGAGCTGCCGGACGTCAACACCGGCCGTCCCGTGCGGATCCCCCAGAACAAGATGAAGGAACTGATCTCCGGCACCATTTTCGCAGTATCCGAGAACCAGGGCCGTCCCATCCACACCGGCGTCAAGTTTGAGGTGGAGGATGCAGCCGTTTCCGCCATTGCCGTGGACGGCTTCCGCCTTGCCCGCCGGACCTGGCATCCCGAAGCTGCCCTGGGCCGGGAGCTGAGCTTTGTGGTGCCGGCACCGGGTCTGAAGGAAGTGGAAAAGATCCTCACGGACTGCGAGGACGAAATGGCCTTCACCCTGGGCACCAAGCACATCCTTTTTGAAATCGGCGCCACCACCCTGGTTTGCCGCCTGCTGGAAGGTGACTTCCTGGATTGGCGGAAGGTGGTACCCACCAATTGCCCCGTGCGGCTGTGCGCCAATGTGGGCGAGCTGGCTTCTTCCATCGAGCGTGTGGGTCTGATCGTTTCGGAAAAGTACAAGAGCCCGGTGCGGTGCGTCTTCGGCAAGAATGTGCTGCAGCTGCGGACTCAGACCACCATCGGTGCCGCCGAGGACCGGTGCAACCTGGCCGGTGACGGCAAGGATCTGGAGATCGGTTTCAATGTTCGGTATCTGGCCGATGCCCTGAAGGTGGTGCCTTCTGAGGAAGTGATGCTGGAGCTGACCAATAACCTGAGCCCCATCGTCCTGACCCCCGCCGATGAAAAGCAGGATTTTGCCTATATGATCCTGCCTGTCCGGATCAAGAATAGCTAAGCGTCAAAGGCGCATTCCCTTCCCCCGGGGGGAAGGTGCCCCCGTAGGGGGCGGAAGAGGAATGCGGGCAGTAATCTGCCGATATGTACAAAGGTATCAGACCTGAGTAAAGGTAAGATTATGGAACAGAATCAAAAACTGAAGACAAACGCACAAAGACTTCGGAAAAACATGACGAAGGAAGAAGCACATCTTTGGTATCAATGTTTATGCCGTGCAAAATACCGCTTCCGCAGACAATATGTGATAGGGAATTATATCGTTGATTTTTACTGCCATCAAGCAAAAATGGTGGTAGAGCTGGACGGCTCCCAACACTGTAGCCCCGAGGAAATGGAATATGATAAAAAGCGGACAGTCTATCTGGAATCCCAGGGGCTGAAAGTCGTTAGATTTTCTAATTTGGATGTTATGCGACAATTCCGCAATGTATGTGAAGCAATCTATCAGATTATGGAAGCACGGACTGCGCAGAAACCGTAAGATTTCTGCCCGCATTCCTCTTCCGACCCAAAATATGCCTAAGGGCATATTTTGAGCCACCTTCCCCCCGGGGGAAGGGAATGCGCCTTCGGCGCAAAAGGAGTTTTATTATGAAAGTAACAGTTAAAAAGAAGGAAGCTGCCATTGAGGTGGCCATCACCACGGAATTTATCAAGCTGGAATCTGCCATGAAGCTGGCAAACATCGTCATTTCCGGCGGTACTGCCAAAAATGAGATCCAGGAGGGCTATGTCACCGTCAACGGCGAAGTTTGCACCATGCGTGGCAAAAAGCTCTATCCCGGTGACAAATTCGGCTTCGAAGGCGACACCTTCGTGATCACCAATGGGGCTGAATAAAATCGAATTGCGCAATTTTCGCAATTATGAGGCCCTTTCCCTGGAATTTGATGCCGGTGTGAATCTGATCGTGGGCGACAACGCCCAGGGCAAGACGAACCTTCTGGAGGCCATCTCCTATCTTGGCTCCGGCAAGAGCTTCCGGGCCCAGAAAACCGGGGAATTGATCCGGTTTGGGGCAGATTTTGCGGAAATTGACGGTGAAATGTTCTCCCAGGAGCGGCTGCAGACACTTCGATGGGTGCTGTTTGCCGGCGCCCGGCCCCGGCAGATCTGGCGCAATGGGGCAAAAAAGAAAAGCGCCGGAGAAATTTCCGGAGTGCTGAACACGGTGCTGTTCTGCCCGGAGGATCTGATGGTGCTCAAAACCGGCGCGGCCCCCAGGCGGCGGTTTGGTGATACAGTGTTATGTCAACTGCGGCCCAATTATGACGCAGCGCTTACGGAATACAATCGCATTTTGGAAACCAAGGGTCGGATCATGAAGGACTGGCGGGACAACCCGGCGGTGCTGGAAATTCTGCCGGAGTACAACGCCCGGCTGTGCCAGGTGGGCGCCATGCTCATTTCCTACCGGGCCCGGTTTTATGAGGCCCTGGGCAAGGAAGCGGCCCTTTATCATGGTCAGTTTTCCGGCGGCACCGAGGATTTTTCCCTGGAATACAAGACGGTATCCAATATTTGCGATCCTTTTGCTCCGGTGGAAGTGCTGCGGGGGCAGCTGGAGGAGCATTTGCAGCGCCATTATCGGGCGGAGCTGGACAGCGGAAACTGCCTGACCGGCCCCCATAAGGACGATTTTGATGTGACACTGGGTGGCATTTCCCTGAAAAGCTACGGTTCCCAGGGTCAGACCCGGACAGCGGCCATTAGTTTGAAGCTGGCCCAGCGGCAGCTGATGCGGAACATCACCGGTGAGGAGCCGGTGCTGCTGTTGGATGATGTTCTGTCGGAGCTGGACCCCGGCAGGCAAGATTTTGTCCTGAACCAAATCACCCAGGGCCAGGTGTTCATTACCTGCTGCGAACCGGGAAGATTTACCAAATTGGGTAAGACCATTGAAATTCAGAAGGGAACTGTAAAATTTTAGGTCATTGCGAACCAGTGCTCACACTGGTGTGGCAATCCCCTAAATAAAAAGGAAACACAACAATGATGTATGTTTATATTCTTACGAACACCCATAGAAGTGTCCTGTATACAGGTGTGACCAATGATTTGGTCAGAAGAGTATATGAACACAAACATCATTTAGATAAAGGAAGTTTTACATCAAAATACAATGCAGAATACCTTGTGTATTATGAAGCGACGAATAATCCGGTAGCAGCTATTGAGAGAGAAAAACAAATCAAGGGCTGGAATCGGAAACGAAAAATGAAACTGATCGAAAGCAAAAATCCAAATTGGGACGACTTGTATGAAAGTATCCTATAAATGAGGGGATTGCCACACCAGTGTGCGCACTGGTTCGCAATGACCGCTTTATTTCGGAGATTGCCACGGGCCTTACGGCCCTCGCAATGACATTCTTTTCGATACATTTACAAAATAACGAAGCATTTTTGAAGGACAGGAGTAAAATTTATGTCTGACGAAACGAAGGTAACACAAGAATACGGCGGAGAGCAGATCCAGGTTTTGGAAGGCCTGGAAGCGGTCCGCAAGCGGCCGGGTATGTACATCGGCTCCACCTCCTCCAGCGGTCTGCACCATCTGGTGTATGAGATCGTGGATAACTCCATCGATGAAGCGCTGGCGGGCTACTGCAAGAATATTACTGTCACTATTAACCCCGGCAATTCCATTACCGTCACCGATGATGGCCGTGGTATTCCCGTAGACATCCAACCCCAGACCGGCAAGCCGGCACTGGAGGTTGTCTTTACGGTGCTGCACGCCGGCGGTAAGTTCGGCGGCGGTGGCTATAAGGTCTCCGGCGGTCTGCACGGTGTTGGCGCTTCCGTTGTCAATGGCCTTTCCCAGTGGGTGCAGGTGGGGGTCCATAAAAACGGCAATATTTATGAAATGAAGTTTGCCCGGGGCGCCATCACCCAGGAAATGAAGATCGTAGGCAAGACCGATAAGACCGGTACCGAGGTCACCTTCCAGCCGGATCCGGAGATGTTCGATACCACCGAATATGACTACGAAATCCTGCACACCCGTATGCGGGAAAAGGCCTTCCTCACCGCAGGTCTGACCATTTCCATCCGAGATGACCGTGGCATGGAGCCCAAAGGCGAGACCATGTGCTACGAAGGCGGCATCCGGGAGTTTGCCACCTTCTGCAACCGGAATAAGACGGCGCTGCACAGTGATGTGATTTACCTCAGCGGTATGAAGGGTGATGCCTCCGCTGAGATCGCAATCCAGTACAACGATGGCTATAATGAATTCCTGCTTTCCTTTGCCAATGAAGTCAATACCCCGGAAGGCGGCATGCACGAGACCGGCTTCAAGACGGCCCTGACCCGTGTACTGAACAATTACGGCATCAAAAACAACCTCATCAAGGGCGATGACAAGGTTTCCGGCGAGGATTGCCGGGAGGGCATCACCGCCATCATTTCCGTCAAGCTGACGGATGCCCAGTTCGAGGGCCAGACCAAGGCCAAATTGGGCAATGCCTATATCCGCACCCTTGTCGAGCAGATTGTGGGCGATCAGCTGGCTACCTACTTTGAGGAGCATCCTGCTACCGCCAAGCTGATCCTGGAAAAAGCCATGATGGCCAACCGGGCCAGAGAGGCTGCCCGCAAGGCCCGTGAAAATGCCCGCCGCAAGACCGGCCTGGAATCCGGCGGTATGCCCGACAAGCTGCAGGATTGCAATGAAAAAGACCCTTCTCTCTGCGAACTGTACATCGTCGAGGGTGACTCCGCTGCCGGTTCTGCCATCCAGGGCAGAGATTCCCGCTTCCAGGCGATTTTGGCCATGTGGGGCAAGATGCTGAACGTGGAAAAGGCCAGAGTGGATAAAATTTATGGCAACGATAAGCTCAGCCCCCTGATCATCGCCATGGGCGGTGGCATCGGCGAGGAATTTGACATTGAAAAACTGCGCTACCACAAGATCATCATCATGTCCGATGCGGACGTGGACGGCGCCCATATCCGCACCCTGCTGCTGACTTTCTTCTTCCGCTATATGCGGCCGCTGATCGAGCATGGCTATGTTTATTCCGCCGTGCCGCCGCTGTACAAGCTGACCCGTGGCAAGCAGACCAGAGTTGCTTACTCCGACGAGCAGCGGGACCAGGTCAGCGCCGAGATGCGTGGAGACAATCCCAATATCAAAATCGAGATCCAGCGCTACAAGGGCTTGGGCGAGATGAACAAGGAAGAGCTGTGGGAGACCACCATGGATCCCGAGCGCCGTACCCTTCGCCGTATCACCCTGGACGATGCCCGCCGTGCCGATGAGATTTTCACCATCCTCATGGGCGAGCAGGTAGAGCCCCGGAAGGAATGGATCGAGCGTAACGCAAAATACGCCATCAATATTGATATTTGATTTTTATTTGTAGGGAACGCTGTCCTCAGCGTTCCGTCAGAAAATTTGACCTCGATGGGCAAATTTTCTGCATATCATTTGCACTGCTGTGAAACAATGCCGCTTCGCGGTCGGAACGCTGAGGACAGCGTTCCCTACAGTTAATTTTCTGGAGGTGTCATAATGGCACACAATCGAAGCTACAAACCGGAGGATATCCGATTCCCGGACCAGGTGATCACCGAATCCAACCTGGTGGAGGAAATGGAGAAATCCTATATTGAATATGCCATGTCCGTCATCGTGGGCAGAGCGCTGCCGGATGTGCGGGACGGCCTGAAGCCGGTACATCGCCGCATCCTTTATACCATGTTTGAGGACGGCCTGACCCCGGATAAGAAACATAAGAAGTCCGCTACCACCGTCGGTTCCGTGCTGGGTTCCTATCATCCCCACGGCGACAGCTCTGTTTACGACGCTATGGTCAGACTTGCCCAGGATTTCTCCATGCGCTACACCTTGGTGGATGGCCAGGGTAACTTTGGCTCCGTGGACGGCGACCCGGCGGCTGCCTACCGTTATACCGAGGCGCGTTTGGGCAAATTGTCCATGGAAATGCTGCGGGATATCCAAAAGGAGACCGTGGACTGGGACCCCAACTTTGACGAGAGTAAGAAAGAACCCAGAGTTCTGCCCAGCCGATTCCCCAATCTGCTGGTCAATGGCTCCAACGGTATCGCCGTTGGTATGGCCACCAACATTCCGCCCCACAACCTGACGGAGGTCATCAATGCCTGCGTGGCTGTGCTGGATGATGCGGAAGTTTCCATGACCGACCTGATGGAACATGTTTCCGGTCCTGACTTCCCCACCGGCGGTATCATCATGGGCAGATCCGGCATTCGTGCCGCCTATGCCACCGGCCGTGGCAAGGTGATCGTCCGTGCCCGGACGGAATTTGAAACCTTCAACAAGGATCGCACCCGCATCATCGTGACGGAGCTGCCCTACCAGGTCAACAAGCGGCAGCTGATCCGCAATATCGCCGACCAGGTGAAGGACAAGCGCATCGACGGCATCTCCGACCTGCGGGACGAGACCGACCGCAACGGTATGCGGATGGTCATCGAGCTGAAGAAGGATGCCAACCCTCAGGTGGTGCTGAACACCCTCTTCAAGCAGACCGCGCTGCAGTCCTCTTTCGGCATCATCATGCTGGCGCTGGTGGATGATCAGAAGCAGCCCAGAATCCTTTCTCTGCGGCAGATCATCGACGAGTATCTGAACTTCCAGATGGAAGTGCTGACCCGCCGCACCAATTACGACCTGCGCAAGGCCCAGGAGCGGGCTCATCTGCTGCAGGGTCTGCTGATTGCCGAGGATAATATCGATGAAGTCATCCACATCATCCGTACCTCCTATGACGACGCCAAGCAGCGTCTGATGGATCGGTTTGGCCTGGATGAGGTGCAGGCCCAGGCAATACTGGACATGCGTCTGAAGGCGCTGCAGGGCCTGGACCGGGAAAAGCTGCAGGGTGAGTTTGACGAGCTGCAGCTGAAGATCAACTATTATAACGAACTGCTGGCAGATCCCCAGAAGCTGCAGGGTGTCCTGCGGGAAGAGCTCATTGAGATCCGGGACAAGTTTGGCGACAAGCGCAAAACCGAGATCCAGGACATTGAGGATGAGATCGATATTGAGGATCTGATCGAGGAGGAGACCTGCGCCTTCACCATTTCCCACCAGGGCTATATCAAGCGGATGCCGGTGGCCTCTTACCGCACCCAGAGCCGTGGCGGCCGTGGCGTCAATGCCCAGAATTTGAAGGAAGAGGATTATGTAAACTCCCTCAACGTCGCCTCCACCCACGACCATATGCTCTTCTTCACCGACAAGGGCAAGGTGCATCATCGCAAGGGCTTCCAGATCCCGGAGGCCGGCCGTACCGCCCGTGGCACTGCCATCGTCAATGTGCTGCCCCTGGAGCCCGGCGAGCGGGTCACCGCCATGGTCATCACCCGGGAATTCAATGATGAAGAGTATCTGATGATGTGCACCAAGTACGGCACCGTCAAGCGCATTCCCTTCATCGCGCTGAAGACCAACCGTAAGGGCGGCATCCGTGCCATTACCCTGGATGAGGGCGATGAGCTGATCAATGTGATCCGTACAAACGGCAATGACAATATCATCCTGGCTACCCGCCAGGGCATGGCCATCTGCTTCAATGAAAACGATGTGCGTCCCATGGGCCGTGACGCCGTGGGTGTCCGCGGTATCCAGCTCAGCGGCGAAGATTATGTCATCGGTGCGGAAAAGTTTGACGAGGGTAAAACCTTGCTGACCGTCACCGCCAATGGCTTCGGCAAGCGGACGGAAATGGCAGAATATCTGCGCATCGGCCCCAATGGCACGAAGATTCCCCAGCAGCGTGGCGGTAAGGGTCTGAAGAACTATAATATCACCGCCAAGACCGGCGAAATTGCCGGCTGCTGCGTGGTGGCGGAAAATGACGATGTGATGCTGATCGAAAACGGTGGTGTCATCATCCGTGTGCCGGCGGCTTCCATTAACCTCTATAAGCGTGATGTGCAGGGCGTCATCGTTATGCGCATCGAGGACGGCAACCAGCTGGTTGCCATCCAGCGGGTCGAGAATGAAGAGGTAGTGGAATGATTGGGGTCGTATTGGGTTTGATCGGTATTTTGGCCGGCATTGTGGTTATGGTGCTGGGCAAGGTACTGCTCGGTTTGATCCTGCTGTTGGCGGGCCTGGTTTCCATCATTTTCACCTATGCGAAAATGATGCGGGGTGCGGGATATCTGCCCGGCTCCAATGACCCGGACGGTGTTCCCGGCCATCATGAGTCTGAGAGGGCAAAAATGGATCAGCCGGTGATCGGCGAGCAGAGCGCTGCTATCTGGGAGAAGATGGACGCATGAAAACTGTGACCCTGTACACCGACGGCGCCTGCTCCGGCAATCCGGGGCCCGGGGGCTGGGGTGCGATTTTGGAGTATAACGGCATCGAAAAGGAGCTTAGCGGCGGCGAGGAAATGACCACCAACAACCGCATGGAGCTGACGGCTGTGATCCGTGGTCTGCAGGCGCTGAAGGAGCCCTGCATCGTGGAGCTGTACTCCGATTCCAAGTATGTCATTGACGCCCTGGAAAAGGGCTGGGCCTGGGGCTGGAAGAAAAAGGGCTGGATCAAGTGCGATAAAAAGCCTGCCCTGAACCCGGACCTGTGGGATGTGCTGCTTCAGCTCACCATGAAGCACGAGCTGCACTACCACTGGGTCAAAGGCCACGCCGAAAACCCCAAAAATAACCGCAGCGACGAAATGGCCGTCGCCGAGTGGAAAAAGTTAAAGTAAAGAATGTCATTGCGAGGCCCTTTAGGGCCGTGGCAATCCCCTGGATTGTCCGAAAGCCTTAGGGGATCGCCACACCAGCGTGCGCGCTGGTTCGCGATGACAGCGTTTTCGGAGGTGTGTTATGTATCTGAACATTGGCAACGACATGGCGGTACGGCAGAAATCGGTTTTGGGCATTTTTGACCTGGACAACACCTCCACCTCCAAGCGCACCAGAGAATTTCTGGAACTGGCGGAGCAGGAGGGCCTGGTGGTACCCTGCGATGACCTGCCTAAATCCTTCGTGCTGACCAGTGAATACGGCATGACCCGCATCTATCTGACTGCCCTCTCCGCAGCGACCCTGGAAAAGAGAATGAAATGAGGGACAACATATGGGTATTTTTTCTTTTCTTCGCCGCAGACCGAAATATGCATATACCATAAACGAGACAGAAGCGCTGGAAGCATACATTGAAAAGCAGTACGGCGAAATTGAAACTGTGTTTCATGAACTCAAATCCCCGGATATCCATCTGG
>JAZUBW010000102.1:0-4031 GCA_045638785.1 Faecousia sp. | reverse complement strand
CAGTCGATTTTGCGGCGGAACATCTGAATATCCATATGGAAAAGACCATGCCGGTTTGCACTCGTTCCAGACAGAACAACCAATGCATTGGCAAACGCTGCCCGTTTGTTGGGGGTAAGAAATGAAGAAAGTGGCATTTATCTGCGTCCATAATTCCTGCCGTAGTCAAATTGCAGAGGCACTGGGCAAAAAACTGGCTGGCGATGTGTTTGAAAGCTATTCCGCAGGTACGGAAACAAAACCGCAGATCAATCAGGATGCCGTGCGGCTAATGAAGCAGATCTATGGTATTGACATGGAAGAAACTCAGCGCAGTAAGCTGCTGTCCGACATCCCGGAGGTGGATGTGGTCATCACCATGGGCTGCAATGTCCAGTGTCCGTTCCTTCCTTGTTCCCATCGGGAGGATTGGGGGCTGGAAGATCCCAGCGGCAAGAGCGATGACGCATTCTTAACAACCATCCGCCTGATTGAAGAAAAGGTGCTAAACCTGCGTGAAAGAATGAAATAAAATATCCCGGAATTGGTTTCGTGGTTTCACGTTTCCAATTCCGGGTTTTCTTATACAGTTGTCATCTGTCGCTTCTCCATACAAAACTTTGAAGTACTAAAAAATGTATTGATCTGTATTCGGTCGTTTAACGAATGCAACGCCAAGGCCCTTTTTTCGCAAAAATGCAACGCTCGGTGCAACTGCGTTGCATTGTATCAAATTGTGTAGTATATGCCAAAAAAGGCGGCACCCTTTTGGGTGCCCCTTTTTTTGATACGGAAGAAACAGCAGGACTCGAACAGATTATATGCAACAGTCCGGTGGACTGTTGCTTGCCGCCAGCTCGATGGCGGCAACACATTGATTAAATCGAGTCCTGTCATCTGCACACCGACACAATAAAATCCATGCAACATCTCCAGCCTTCCGCTATAAGCTTATAGCGGAAGGTTTTTTCTTCCGCAGACAAATTTTGGGGGCGCGGTATGGCAGAAATTTTGAATTTGGTGGAGCTTTTGAACAGGCATGTGCTTTGGGGCGTGCCGATGGTGGCGCTGATGCTGGGCACGGGGCTGTTTTTGACCTGGGTGACCCGGGGAATGCTCTTTCGGAGATTTTCCGTGGTGATGCGCTACACCGTCAAGAGTTTGTTCCAAAAGGGGGACAGCCCTCGGAAAAATGGCACCATCACCCCCTTCCAGGCGGTCTGCACCGCCCTGGCGGCCACGGTGGGCACCGGTAACATCGTGGGCGTGGCCCTGGCCATTGCCACCGGTGGTCCCGGTGCGGTATTTTGGCTGTGGATCTCGGCGCTGGCGGGCATGGTGGTGAAGTTCTGCGAGGTCACTCTGTCCCAGGCCTATCGCACCGCCAATCCACCGGGCCGTCCGGTGGGCGGCCCCATGTACTATATCGAAAACGGCATGGGGAAAAAGTGGCTGGCGGCGCTGTTTGCGGTCTTAGGCAGCCTGGCGGCCCTGGGCATCGGCGCATCGGTGCAGGCCAATGCCCTGTCCGGCGGCATTCAAATGGCCCTGGGTCTGCCGGGACGGATCATCGGCCTGGCGGTGGCGGCCTTGGGTGGGCTGATCTTCCTGGGCGGCATTCGCCGCATCGCTTCCGTCACCGAATTGCTCGTGCCCTTCATGTCGGCGCTGTATATCCTGGGATCACTGCTGGTGCTGGTACTCCATGCCCGCCGGATCCCGGCGGCCTTCGGCTCGATTTTTCGCAGCATTTTCACCGGCACCGCCGCCAAAGGGGGTTTTTGGGGTGCAACTGCCATGCAGGCCTGCCGGGTGGGCATGGCCCGGGGGGTATTTACCCACGAGGCCGGCATGGGGTCGGCCCCCATTGCCCATGGTGCAGCCGGCACCGACCATCCCGCCCGACAGGGCCTGTGGGGCGCTTTCGAGGTGTTTTTCGATTCCATCGTCCTTTGCACCGTCACCGCCCTGGTGATTTTGACCTCCGGGCTGTGGAGCGACCAGGCCCTGGCAGGTGACGGCGGGGCCATCAGCGCCCTGGCTTTTGAACGAGCCTTCCCCGGGGGCGGCTACATCGTCACCCTGGGGCTGACCCTCTTCGCCTTTGCCACCATCGTGGCCTGGTACTACTACGGCGCCGTTTGCCTGGACTACCTGTCCGGAGGCTGCCCTTGGGCCCGCAGACTCTACCAGCTGGGCTACATCTCCATGACCTACTGGGGCTGCATCACGGATCTGGAGGCGGCCTGGGCCCTGGCAGACCTGTGCAATGCGCTGATGGCCATTCCCAATCTCGTGGCCCTGCTGGCGCTCTGGCCGGTGATCCGGGGGCTGAGCGATGATTTCTTCCGGGATCCCCACCGCATCCGGCCGGAAAATGCGGATTTCAGCCACCTGGCACCCCGCCGGAAGAAGGGATGATTGCATTTGCAGTCCATGCGCAATACATCCCTCCAAAAAACAGAAAGGCGGCTCGCTGATGCGAGCCGCCTTTTGTTTGGTCAATTTCAGTTTGCCGTTTCGACTAGCTGTCATTGCGAGAAGCCGATTTATTCGCCGACGGCCTTGTTGGTCAGCATGGTCTTGATCATTTTCAGCAGGCTGGGCTTGCCCATGCCGGTGGCTTCCTCGCCCAGGCGCATGACCGCCTTCTGCTGAGCGCCCGCCGGCTCCCACCGGGGTAGGCCGTCGCCGTTGGGATCGCCGGTGCGGCAGAAATTGGACAGATACCCCACCATTTGGGCGCTGAGCTGGTGATCCTTCGGCTCCATGGGCCGCCAGCAGTTGGGCAGGGTGCCGAACCAGTACCACAGGTCCGCCGAGTGCCAGGCGCCGCAATCGTCGCCGGGCAGCATCCGGTCAAAGAACCAAACATAGCTGGGCTTGCTGCGCTGACCGATCCACTTTTTTGCCATGCCATAGAGCATCGGCGGCGCCATATCGTGGCTGGTGGAGCCGGCCATGTAGGAAATGTCCATGGGTTTGCCATCGGCCACCGCAAAGCGGCCGTCCAGCACCGGGAAGGCAGCGCCACCGCCGCCCTTGATCTCCTTCTTGTAGCGGCTCCAGGCTGCAAACAGCGTTTCCGGCGGCAGAGCGCGGAACTGCTCCAAATTTTCACAGCCGCAGCGGGCCATCACTTCCTGCCAAAAGGCCATGGTGGACTCCTGCTTGCCCCGGAGCATGCCGCCAAGGCCGCAACCGCTGGAGAGCACCGCCCGCTGGAACAGACCCTCCGTCAAAGGGCTTTGGCACAGCAGCTGCACGCTGGCGGCGCCGGCGCTCTGTCCCATAATGGTAATGTTTTCCGGGTCACCGCCGAAGGCGGCGATGTTGTCCTTGACCCATTTGATGGCGGTCAGCTGGTCAAAAAGACCGTAGTTGCCGGTGAAGCCGGCCTCCTGCTGCAGCTGGGGCAGGCAGACAAAGCCCATAGGGCCAAGGCGGTAGTTCAGCGTCACGCCAATGATGTTCTGCCCGGGCCACACCGGACCGTCGAAATCCTTTTCGTGCCCGCACCCGCGGGTGAAGCCGCCGCCGTGGATGTACACCAGTACCGGCAGCCGGTCGCCTTCCTTGGCGCTGTCCGGGGTAAAAACATTCAGAAACAGGCAGTCTTCGCTGTAGGTGTAGGTTTCACCCTTGCGGAATTCGTTGTAGTAGAAGACCTTTTTCAGGTTTTCTTCCTCGTTGTAGAAAGAGCGGGGCTGGTAGGAGCAGGCGCCGTAGGCGGTGGCGTCGTACAGGCCCTCCCAGGCCGTGACCTGCTGGGGGTACTCCCAGCGCCCGGCGGTGGCATAGCGGATGCCCTTGTAGGCTACCGTGCCGGCCACCCGACCGGCGCAGCCCTGCAAAGCGCCGCAGGGGGTGTTGACAATGTATTCCATAGATCCTCCTTGAACAGATGGGGATAAATTGTTGTTTATGTTTGCACCTGTAGGGAACGCTGTCCTCAGCGTTCCGTCAGAAAATTCGACCTCGATGGGCGAATTTTCTGCATTTTTCTGCGATGCTGCGGTGCAAAATTGTGCCGCTTCGCGGTCGGAACGCTG
>JAZUBW010000101.1:0-11754 GCA_045638785.1 Faecousia sp. | reverse complement strand
CAGCTGCTCCTCGGGCACGCCGATGGCGTTGGGCATCTTGCCGCCGTTCTCGTTGACCATCTTGACATAGTTCTGGCGAACGGAGGAAGAACCGTGCAGAACGATGGGGAAGCCGGGCAGACGCTTGGTGACTTCTTCCAGAACGTCGAAACGCAGAGCGGGGGGAACCAGGATGCCCTGCTCGTTGACGGTGCACTGCTCGGGGGTGAACTTGTAAGCGCCGTGGGAAGTGCCGATGGCGATAGCCAGGGAGTCACAGCCGGTACGGGCAACGAACTCTTCGACTTCCTCGGGACGGGTGTAGGATGCAGCCTCAGCGGAAACGTTGACTTCGTCCTCGATGCCGGCCAGGGAGCCCAGCTCAGCCTCAACCACAACACCGTGATCGTGAGCGTACTCAACGACCTTACGGGTGATGGCGATGTTCTCCTCGAAGGACTTGCTGGAAGCGTCGATCATGACGGAGGTGAAGCCGCCGTCGATGCAGGACTTGCAGGTCTCAAAGCTGTCGCCGTGGTCCAGGTGCAGAGCGATCGGGATCTCGGGGCACTCGATGACAGCAGCCTCAACCAGCTTCACCAGGTAAGTATGGTTGGCATAGGCACGGGCACCCTTGGAAACCTGCAGAATCACGGGAGCCTTTTCTTCCTTACAAGCTTCGGTGATGGCCTGGACGATCTCCATGTTGTTGACGTTGAAAGCGCCGATGGCGTAGCCGCCGTCGTAAGCCTTCTTAAACATTTCGGTAGTAGTTACAAGAGCCATTGGGAATCAATCCTTTCATATTCACGGACAGATGTCCGCCTTTTTCTGTCCCCATTATAGCATATTTTTCCTCGATTTCAATACATTTATTTTTCAATATGGCCGGTGTTCAGACCCTCAATCTTGTGCATTTTTTCTGTATCCCGCAGCAAAAAGGAAGTTTTTGGTCACGGTTTTGCCAAAAATACAAAAAAGCTATTTACCTTTTCCTGTCAATGGAGTATAATAACCTGCAAAGCGTTTACGCATAAAACAAGAAGGAGTTTTTTAATATGAAACTGTCCCCTCTGCAGATTGCAAGATACCAGTATCAGCCCAAGCTGCCCGGCATGCTGCGCAGCGGCATTGCCGAGATCAGTGTCAAGAACGGCCAGGCTACTCAGTCCGTGGCTGACCAGGAAAAGATCGAGGCGCTGTTGCCTAATACCTACGGCAAGAACGAGAGCACCTTCGAAAAGGGTCAGAACACCGCTGCTTCCAAGAAACTGGTGGTGGGCGTCATCCTCTCCGGCGGCCAGGCACCCGGCGGCCACAATGTTGTGTGCGGTCTGTACGACGCACTGAGGGCCTCCAATCCCGAGAACGTCCTGCTGGGCTTCAAGGGTGGCCCCAGCGGTCTGCTGGACAATAACTTTATTGTCTTTGAAGATGACTATATCAACCAGTACCGCAACACCGGCGGCTTCGACATCATCGGTTCCGGCCGTACCAAGCTGGAGACCGAGGAGCAGTTTGCCGTTGTGGTGGAAAACTGCAAGAAGAACGGTGTCAACGCCATCGTCATCATCGGCGGCGATGACTCCAACACCAACGCCGCTGTGCTGGCTGAGTACTGCGCTGCCCACAACACCGGCATCCAGGTCGTCGGCTGCCCTAAGACCATCGACGGCGACCTGAAGAACGAGGACATCGAGTGTTCCTTCGGCTTCGACACCGCTACCAAGACCTACTCCGAGATCATCGGCAACATCGCCCGTGACGCCAATTCTGCCAAGAAGTACTGGCACTTCATCAAGGTCATGGGCCGCTCCGCTTCCCATGTTGCCCTGGAATGCGCCCTGCAGACCCAGCCCAACATCTGCCTGATCGGTGAGGAAGTGGCTGCCAAGAAGATGTCCTTGGCCCAGATCGCTGACTACATTGCCGATTCCGTGGCTGCCCGTTCCGAAAAGGGTATGAACTTCGGTATCGCCATCATCCCCGAGGGTATCGTAGAGTTCGTTCCCGAGTTCTCCGTGCTGATCGCCGAGATCAACGAGCTGCTGGCCGGTGAAAAAACCGCTCAGTTCAACGCTCTGCCCACCTGGAATGACAAGTACGCCTTCATCGAGGCCGGCCTCAGCAAGGAGTCCATGGCGGTCTTTGCCATCCTGCCCGAAAACATCCAGCAGCAGCTGTTCCTGGAGCGTGACCCCCATGGTAACGTCCAGGTGTCCCTCATCGAGTCCGAGAAGCTGTTCTCCGCTCTGGTCAAGGAAAACCTGGCTGCCCGGAAGAAGGCCGGCACCTTCAAGGGTAAGTTCGGCACCCAGCATCACTTCCTGGGCTACGAAGGCCGTTGCGCTTTCCCCTCCAACTTCGATGCTGACTACTGCTACTCCCTGGGCTACAATGCTGCTATGCTGATCCAGTATGGCTACACCGGCTACCTGTCCAAGGTTTCCAACCTGCAGGCTCCCGCTGAAGAGTGGGTGGCCGGCGGTATGCCCATCACCAAGATGATGAACATCGAGCGCCGCAACGGCGAGGATAAGCCCGTCATCCGCAAGGCTCTGGTGGAGCTGGATGGCGCTCCCTTCAAGTTCTTCGAGGCCAACCGTGAGCAGTGGGCCCTGGAGACCTGCTTCGTCTACCCCGGTGCCATCCAGTACTTCGGACCTTCCGAAGTTTGCGATCAGCCCACCATCACCCTGTCCCTGGAAAAGGCCTAAATTTTATAACCCAAAGAGCCTGTCCCACCCGGGGCAGGCTCTTTTGCTGTCAGAAGTGATAAATTGCGGTTTGTTGCGCAACCACCCTACAACGAAACCGTAGGGCAAGGCTATGGCCTTGCCGCCCATGTTGGAATGATAGAGCGGAAAAGTATTTGTAATCGTTCCTATACAGCAAAAACCAACCGGTTGCTATTGGAAAGGGTGTCGGCAAGGCCATAGCCTTGCCCTACAGAGATGAACCGTAAGAGAACGATAAACGAAAATTTACGGAACTGGTTTTTTCATATTTACAGAATAATTATTTACTTTTTTCTGTGGTTCTGCTAAAATAGGTACAAATTTGTTAGGAGGCTGCAAACTTATGAGAAATATCATCAATATCAACCGCCAGTGGGCCTTTGCCAAGCAGGCAGAAGTGCCGGCATCTTTCTGCACCAACTGGGAAATGGTTGACTTGCCCCACAGCTGGAACGCTGTGGACGGCCAGGACGGCGGCAATGACTATTTCCGCGGCACCTGCCAGTATGCCAAGACCTTCACCCGGGATTCCCTGCCCCAGGCGGATCGCTACTTCCTGGAGATCCAGGGCGCCAATTCTTCTGCCGATGTGACCTTCAACGGCGTGAAGCTACCCCACCATGACGGCGGCTACTGCACCTGGCGTGTGGATCTGACCGAAAATCTGCAGGCAGAAAACCTGCTGGTCATCAGCGTGGACAACGCTCCCAACGAAACGGTCTATCCTCAGATGGCTGACTTTACTTTCTACGGCGGTCTGTACCGGGATGTGAATATCATCGCCGTGCCCGAAAGCCACTTTGACCTAAGCTACTACGGCGGCCCCGGCATCAAGGTGACCCCCATCGTTGACGGCAAGAACGCCAATGTGGAGGTGGAGGTTTTTCTGACCAATGCCAAGGAAGGCCAGTACCTGCAGTACACCGTGCTGGATGCCGAGGGTAACACCGTTGCCAATGTGGCCACCGACGAAACCAAGGTTAATATCACCATCGAAAATGTCCATTTGTGGCACGGCCGCAAGGATCCTTACCTCTACACCGTGGAAGTGAACCTGGTGGAGGAAAAGGAGATCCTGGACAATGTTTCCAGCCGTTTTGGCTGCCGTAGCTTCCGGATCGATCCCGACAGAGGCTTCATCCTCAACGGCGAGGAATATCCCCTCCGGGGCGTGTCCCGTCACCAGGACCGCTGGGGCAAGGGTAATGCCCTGAGCCACGCTGACCACGAGGAGGATATGGAGCTGATCTGCGAAGTGGGTGCCACCACCATCCGTCTGGCCCACTATCAGCACGACCAGTATTTCTATGACCTCTGCGACGAAGCCGGTATGGTCATCTGGGCCGAAATTCCCTACATCTCCCGGCATATGTCCACCGGCCGGGAAAATACCATCAGCCAGATGAAGGAATTGGTGGTCCAGAACTACAACCACCCCTCCGTTGTGGTGTGGGGTCTGAGCAACGAGATCTCCATCGCCGGCAGCAGCGAGGACCTGCTGGAAAATCACCGCATCCTGAATGATATGTGCCATGAGATGGACAAGACCCGCCTGACCACCATCGCTTCCGTTTCCATGTGCAGCATGGACGATCCCTACCTGCAGATCCCCGATGTGGTCAGCTACAACCATTATTTCGGCTGGTACGGCGGTGACACCTCCATGAACGGCCCCTGGTTTGACAAGTTCCACAAGACCCATCCCAACATTCCCATCGGTTGCTCCGAGTATGGCTGCGAGGCCCTCAACTGGCACACCTCCAAACCCACCCAGGGTGACTACACCGAGGAATACCAGGCTTACTACCATGAGGAACTGATCAAGCAGCTGTTTACCCGCAAGTTTATGTGGGCCACCCATGTGTGGAATATGTTTGACTTCGGCGCCGATGCCCGTGCTGAGGGCGGTGAAAACGGCCAGAACCACAAGGGCCTGGTGACCTTCGACCGCCAGTACAAGAAGGATTCCTTCTATGCCTACAAGGCCTGGCTGAACCCCGAGCCCATGATCCACATCTGTGGCAAGCGCTATGTGGACCGTGTGGAAGAGGTCACCAAGGTCACTGTTTACTCCAATGCCCCCGCCGTGGAGCTGTTTGCCAACGGCGTGAGTCTGGGCGTGAAGGAAGCTGCAGACCACTTCTTCTACTTCGATGTGCCCAATACCGCTCCGGAAACCAAGCTGGAAGCCGTGGCCGGTCAGCTGCGGGATGAGAGCCTCATCCGCAAGGTGGAAACCTTCAACGAGGAATATCGGATGAAGGAAGTGGGCGCCATCCTCAACTGGTTCGACATTGAGGAGCGGGAAGGCTACTTCAACCTTAACGACAAGCTCGGCGATATCATGGCTACCTTCCGCGGCAAGCTGTGGCTGGGGTCCCTGCTGCTGACCATCAAGAAGAAAATGGATGCCGGCAAGAAGGCAGAAGCCAAGGGCGAAAAGAAGGGCGGCGGCTTCAGCGTGGATATGAAGAATATCAAGGGCCTGGCCCAGATGCTGGGCGGCTTCACCGTGCTGCGTATGACCTCCATGATGGGCATGGCCAATGTCAACTTCACCAAGGAAGAACTGCTGGCCATCAATGGCAAGCTCAATAAGATCAAGCGTCCCAAGAAGTAAGAGGTAAACGGATGAAATACGGATTTATCGGCTGCGGCAATATGGGCGGTGCGGTGGCCCGGGCACTGTGCAAGGCCACGGCGGACATCGCCCTGTCTGACCGTAGCGGCAAGGGCAAAGGACTTGCCCAGGAATTGGGTGTCGTCTATGCTGACAACCGGACCATTGCCGAAACCTGCGACCGGATCTTCCTGGCGGTGAAGCCTCATATGATCCGGGATGTGCTGGCGCCGCTGCAGGAGATCTTGATCCGGCGCAAGCCTCTGCTGATCAGTATGATCGCCGGTATGGAAATTGCCCAGATCGAGACCTTTGCCGGTGCGTCGATGCCTGTGATCCGCATGATGCCCAATACCCCTACTGCTATCGGCAAAGGCGTGATCCAGTATACCTGCAACGGCCTGGTGGCGGAGGAAATGCGGAGCAGTTGGTTGGAGGATATGCGGTTCTGCGGTCTGCTGGATGCTTTGGATGAAACCCTCATTGATGCGGCCAGTGCTTTGTCCGGTTCCGGACCGGCCTACCTGTATGTGATGCTGGAGGCCCTGGCCGACGGCGCCGTGGCCTGCGGTCTGCCCAGAGCCAAAGCCATGGAGTATGCTGCCATGACCATGGTGGGTGCCGGTGAAATGTATTTGCAGACCAAGACCCACCCTGGTGCGCTGAAGGATGCGGTCTGCTCTCCCGGCGGTAGCACCATCTGCGGCCTGCGGGCGCTGGAAGACAAGGGCTTCCGGGGTGCGGCTATGGATTGCGTCATCGCCACTTATCAAAGAAATAAGGAATTAGGAAAATAAAAAATGCCCGGCAGAGAAACTGCCGGGCATTTTATTGGGCAAAAAAGCAGCCCCGAAGCTTGGCTTCGGGGCTGTAAGCTGTCATTAGTCGTTGACGTAAGGCAGCAGAGCGATCTGACGAGCGCGCTTGATGGCGGTGGTCAGGTCACGCTGGTGAGCGGCACAGGTACCGGTGGTACGGCGGGGCAGGATCTTGCCGCGCTCGGACAGGTAACGGCGCAGCTTGGCAGTGTCCTTGTAATCGATAGCGGTCACCTTGTCGACGCAGAAGGAACAAACCTTCTTGCGCTTGCGGGGACGCATACGCTGTTCGTTAGCCATTGGTTTTTACCTCCTTGTAAGTCTAGTAGAAAAGTTGATGTTTAGAAGGGCAGCTGAGCGTCGTCATCATCCAGCATCGCAAAATCGGATGCGGGAGCAGCAGGGGCGGAGTAGCCGCCGAAGCTGGGAGCGGGGGCGGGAGCACCGTAACCGGACCCCCCGAAGCTGTTGCCGCCATAGGCGTTGCCGCCGTAGGAAGCACCGCTGTCGCCGTCACGCTTGCTGTCGCCGAAGTAGCAGTTGTCTGCCACGACTTCAGCAGTGCGCCGCTTGTTGCCGTCCTTATCAGTCCAGCTGCGGATCTGCAGCCGGCCGGAAACCACGATCATACGGCCTTTGGTGAAATACTTGGAGACAAACTCGCCGGTCTGGCGCCAAGCCACGCAGTCGATAAAATCGGTTTCCTTTTCGCCGCCGTCTCTGCCGCCGAAGTCACGGTCGACAGCCACGGTAAAACTGGCAACGGCTACGCCGGTGCCGGTGCGGCGAAGTTCGGGATCACGGGTCAGGCGACCCATGAGGACAATGTGGTTGAGCATGATTAGCCCTCCACAGCAGTGGTCAGGCAGCGCATGACGCCTTCAGTGATCTTCATCACACGCTCCAGCTCAGCGGGGAATTCGGGCTTGACTTCCATGTTCATCAGAACGTAGTAGCCTTCGTTCAGGTCGTTGATAGCGTAAGCCAGACGACGCTTGCCCCACTCATCGATGTTAGTCAGAGTACCCTCCGCTTCCACCATTGCCTTGAACTTTTCTACCAGTGCGGCGATGCCCTCCTCGCCCTGAGCAGGGTCGATGATGTAGAGCACCTCGTACTTACCAGTGATCTTAGCCATGTTGATTGCACCTCCTTTTGGACTTTTGGCCCACGGTCTCGCCGTGAGCAAGGATTGTCCGCATTCGCAGACCTGTAAATTATAGCGGAAGAAATTCCAAATGTCAAGAAGTTTTTTGCGGTTTTTTCGAGAAAAAAGCCGGCAAAAAGCCGGCTTGAATCTTGAATTTTATGCGCTTCGGCCGGTGGACAGCTCCCGATTCAGCAGCTGCACCATATGGGCGATGAAGCGGCCGTTGGATGGCTTGGGCACGGTGCCGTCGGGGCCCTGGGTGAAGTAGGTAGACCATACCTGGTCGCTGCGGCGTTTCCAGGCGCCTTCGATGGCGCTGCGGATGGAACGCTCCACCTGTCGGCTCTCCTTGCCGCAGGCTGCTGCCACAGCAGAATACAGCTCCTTGGTAATGCTTTGACTGGTGTCCTTCCGGAACAGGGGAATGGCCAGCTTCAGATAGGTAAATCCATCCAGATGGGCGCCGATGCCCAGCTGCAGCAGGATCTCCGAGATCCAATCCTCCGGAGCGGGGACAGCAGGCTCTGCAGGTGTGGCCTCCGCAGCGAAATCGGCAATGCGGCAGATGAGGGCCTGAAGACTGCAGGGTTTACTCATGCAATAATCCGCCTGCAGGCGTTCCAAAACGGCCGTCACATAGGGACTGAAGTAGCGGCTCAGCACCAGGGTCTTGGGCCGGAAACCACCCTTATTGGCCAGTTGCAACAGGGTCAGACCGTCCAGCTGCGACAGCATCAGCTCCATGACGAAAATATCCGGCTGATAACTCTGCAGAAGTTCCAGTGCTTCCAGGCCGTCACCGCAGGTGCGAACCTGGTAGGTGCCCTCCAGCGCAGCGGCCAAAGCCTGCCGGAATTCCTCGCCGTTGTCGGCGATCAGTACCTTCGTCTGTTCCAAAATGCCACCTCCCTTTATATAAAAAATAGCAGAATTGTCCGGATTTTTCAATGGCTACCTGCCGATATTTTTCGACAGTTTTCGACAAAAGGGGTGATTTTTCGCAGAGGAAGAAAAAATATTTTTAAAATTTTGCAGAAAGGTTGCACGTTTGCGTGCAACCTTTTGCCCATTTGGGACTAAGGGTGAGAAGAAAAATTTTGAAAGGAGCATCTTTATGGAAAATCAAATGACGGCAATGGAACTGGCACGGCGGTGCAGACAACTGGCGGAGGAGCACAAGACCCTCTATGTCATGGGCTGCTTCGGTGCGCCCATGACCGCAAAAAACCGAAACCGCTACACCAAAAACCACAGCTACAATCGAAAACCGGAGCGAACCGAGAAGATCAATGCCGCCGGAGAGGATACCTTCGGCTTTGATTGCGTGGGCATGATCAAGGGCATTTTGTGGGGTTGGTGCGGCGACAGCGGCAAGACCTATGGCGGCGCCTCTTACACTGCCAATCAGGTGCCGGATCTGGGGGCCAATGCCATGTTCAGCAACTGCAAGGACAAAAGCACGGACTTCTCCTGTCTGGAGGTGGGAGAGGCGGTGTGGCTGAAGGGTCACATCGGTATTTACATCGGCGACGGCCTGGCGGTGGAGGCCACGCCCCTGTGGAAAGACGGTGTGCAGATCACTGCCTGCAACTGCAAAAAAGCGGGGTATCCCACCAGAAACTGGACCAAGCACGGCAAACTGCCTTATGTCCGCTATGATGGCTACAGCCTGGCCCGGCTGCGGCAGGAGGTGGGCCTGGTGACAGAGGGAAAGACCATAGACCTGTGTTCTGCCCAGGAAAATTGGGTACATATTCTCATCTGTCTGGCGCAGAAGCGGCTCAACACCTTGGGCTTTCGGACCGGGGAAGCCAATGGCGTCTTTGAAAAGGACACCCACGGGGCGCTTTTGGCCTATCAACGGGCACGAAAGCTGCCGCTGACGGGAAAACTGGATGCCGGAACCTGGAACAGCCTTCTGGAACAGGAGGGCAGATATGAGTGAAGCGGTGTTGGTGGCGGTGATCACCGGCGGCATGTCCCTGCTGGGGGTGATCGTCACAAACCTGGCCACTTCCCGGAAAAATGAGGCCGCTATCCGCACCAGCCAGGCGGTGACGGATGCCAAGCTGGAGGCGCTGACCCGGGAGGTGCGGGAGCACAACCAGTTTGCCCGGCGCATGCCTGTGGTGGAAGAGCAGATCAAGGTCATCAATCACAGAATCGGCGACCTGGAACGCATCGTACAATAGGGAGGAGGGAGAATATGAAAAACAGGCTGGATAAGCTGCTGAGCATCAAAAGTCTGGTGACGCTGGCGCTGACTGGGATCTTCTGCGTGCTGGCCATCCGTGGCAGCCTCAGTGGCCAGGATTTTCTAACGGTGTTTACCACCGTCATCGCTTTCTATTTTGGCACCCAGACGGCGAAAAAAGAAGAAGCCTGATGGCTGCACAAAAAGCCGCCGGGGGAATACCATGGAATGAGCGGCAAGTGCCGCATCAAATGTTTCGGAGGTATGGTGTATGTGTAACTTTGGTGGCAATGGCGGTTTCTGCGGTGGCAATATGTGCTGGATCATCATCCTGCTGCTCCTGTTCTGCTGCTGCGGCAGTGGCAATGGCAGCTATGGCGGCGAGCGGGACAGCGGCTGCGGCTGCTGCTAAATAGCAAGGGGTGCCCCACCGGGCACCCCAAATTTATGCAAATTGCAGTTTAACGCACTGGCGCAGTAGTGCCGAAAGCCTCCCTTGCGCAAAGGGGGTCTTTGCGCCTTCGGCTCTATAAACTGCAATTTCTCGAATTGTGGGCTTTACCAATAGGGAAAAATGTGGTATACTAAAAGATAACTTATCCTTTTGGAGGGAAATCCATGAATCTCGCAGAAACCAAAAAACCACGCCTGGATTTTGTGGGACTGGCTTTTGCCATGCCGACCACGCTGGTGCTGATCCTGCTGTTTATCACATCTGCTGAGCCCTTCGGCAGTTATACCTTGCTGTATTCCGACATGTACCATCAGTATTATCCCTTCTTCGTGGAGTTCCGGGAAACGCTGCGTTCCGGCGGAAGCCTGCTGTGGAACTGGAGCGTTGGCGGCGGCATGGAATACCTGGGCCTTATTTCCTACTACCTGGCATCGCCCCTGAATTTGCTCAGCGTGCTGGTGCCCGATGGCTGGGTGCTGTCCTATTTTTCCCTCCTGATGCCCATCAAGCTGCGCCTGGCCAGCGGCTTTTTTGCCCTGATGCTGAAAAAGCTCTACGGCAAAGATGACTGGGCTCTGCCCCTGTTCGGCAGCTTCTATGGCATGTGCGCCTGGGCCCTGGGCTATCAGTGGAACGTTATGTGGCTGGACAGTTTTGCCCTGCTGCCCCTGGTGGTGCTGGGCACCATTTTGCTGCTGCGGGATAAAAAATATGTGCTGTATACCTTGTCGCTGGCCCTGGCGGTGATGGCCAATTACTATGTGGGCTTCTTTGTCTGCATTTTTGTGCTGCTGCTGTTTTTCTGCTACGAGCTGTGCCGGTTCCGGGGCATTTGGCGCTTTCTTTGCGATTTTGCCCGGATCGGTGTGTTTACGGTGCTGGCCCTGGGCATGACCGCCGTGCTGGAACTGCCAACCCTGGCTGCCCTGCAGGACACCTATTCCAGCATCAACAAATTCCCGGAGGGCTTTTCCACCAACATCATTTCCGGCGAAGCAGTAACCCTGGCCCAGGAGGCCTGGAATGCATATAAGGAGGCAAAAGAGGCCGGCGAGGCCGATTTCAGCCTTTGGTTTGCTACTATGAAGATGGTATTCCCGCCGATTTTGGAGGGTATGGCCATGATCGCCGGTCAGATCGGCGGCGGACAGGAGCTTACCTATATCGACGGCATGCCCAACCTTTACTGCGGTGTGTTCCCCATTGCCCTGGCCTTCCTGTTCCTGCTTAGCGGCAAGGTGAAACTGCGGGACAAGTTCTGCGCTGTGGCTCTGCTGGTGCTGTTTATGCTCAGCTTCCTGCTGCGGCAGCTGGACTATATCTGGCACGGCTTCCACTTCCCCAATATGATTCCTTACCGGTTCAGCTTCCTCTTCAGTTTTGTGATGCTGTATATGGCTTACCGGGCCTGGATCCAGCGGGATTCTTTCCGGATCTGGCAGGTATATCTGGCCGCTGTCCTCAGCCTGGGTGCGATGTTCTGCAGCAATCAGATGTCGGAACTTTCCCTTTTCGGAGAGGGAGAGCATGGGGCGTCCTGGATGTTCCTTTGCGTCAATGTTCTGATCCTTGGGGCTATGTTCGGTGCCCTTGCCTACGGCACGGCTGTGAAGGAGCCGGCTGAAGATGCGGATGAGAAAGAAAAGAAGCAGATCGCCGCGGAAAACCGGATCCGCAGCGCCAACGCCGGTGCAATCCTGCTGGCGGTGATGGGAGCGGAACTGATTCTGATGCTGGTGAATTTCGGTGTCAACTTCACCGGTACCAGCGTGACCCACTACCCCCGGGGTACGGAATACGC
>JAZUBW010000100.1:0-19623 GCA_045638785.1 Faecousia sp. | reverse complement strand
TGATGATGGCCCCCTATCTGAAGGACCGGTTCTGCTTCAGGAGTGTGTGATATGCGCAAAACAATAGGACGGATTTTTGAGCGCTACGGAACCGATGCCGTGATCGGCAGCGGTGAGAATGCCCGGGCAGTGAAGGCGTTTTTTCAAAATGTACGCAGCAAAAGTCAGCAGAATATGCAGGCGACCAGTCATCCCCTGGGCTTCGTGCCCGGGGGACAGTATGTATGCATGCTGCCCGTCGGCACGGCGGTAGAGGCTGGCGATACGCTGACGGTGGCGGAAAAGGAATATGTGGTATGCCGGGTGGAGGACGTGCCCGTCTGCCCGGAGCCGGTATATCGATGGGCACTTTGCACCGGGAAAGGAAGTGAGGAAGCGTGGGGTTAAGTTTACGGATGACCATGGTCAATAATGCTCTGAAGGCAGAGGGGATCCCAGTGGAACGGGGTTATCCCAACCGAAAAATCAGGCTGCCCAAGCAGCCTGTGGCTGCCGTTGCGGTGGAGCGTGCGGACCATAAAGAAACCGTTTTGGCCATTTGGATTTGCGGCCCGACTGCGGTGGCCTGCGAGGATACGGCTCAGGTGGCGGCCTTCGCCATCCGGCAGTGGGCGGCCTTCTGCCAGGTGGAGGCCTGCCAATTCGACGAAAAAAGCGGCCTGTTCTCCGTGAAGATCCAGGCACTGTGGAAGGAAGCGGTCAGCAAAAGGGTAAAACTGAACCGGGACTTTTTGGTCTATGCCACAGATTTTTCTGCGGTGCAGACCCGGCATGTCCAGCAGATCGCCGACGAGGAGACTGGGGAGATCCGGGTGGTCAATGAGGAAGTGGTCTGGACCATTGCAGTCCAGGAGCAACTGCCTTTCTCCCATGTCATTGAGGTGGATGACAAGGAGGCCTTTACCTTGACAGTGATGCATGAGAACTATGTGGAGACCTATCCGGACTGCTACTGGCTCAGCATCACGCTGGAGGAAAACGGTGCAGGTCTGTTGCGCAAGCGGATCGCCCGTAGCTGGACGGAACGGACCATGGAACTCAAAAATCAGCAAATCTAAAAAAAGCCCCATACCCTGTGCGGGTATGGGGTAAATTTTTTATAGATAGCGGGTGGATTCTGTGGTCAGCAGGCCGGGAATGGTCCAAAGGACGGTGTACAGCAGCAGATTCACAGGGGTAAGTAAGACAAGGGAATTGGTCAGCGCCAACACGGCTACAGCGCCAAGACCCAACAAGCCGCCCAAAATATGGATGCTTGCGCCGGTACGCCAGGCACTCAACAGTGCCCGGGCGCCGGTCAGCGCATAGGCTTTGGGGGCAAGGCCGTCCCGGGTCATCAGGGCGATGGCGACGCTGTCTTCCGGTGCTTTTGTCCGGGACAGGGCCAGCCGGGTGGCACGGTCCGGAAAACCGATCCGCTTGGGATTGATGGACAGCTTCTCCCGAATGAATTTGGGTGTCAGCAGGAAGTCGCAGGCTGCCATGACCGGCAGCACCGAGCGGTCACCACAGAGAGCGCGGATACCCTGGGCGGAGAATTTGGAACGGCTGTAGGACACGGCAAAGACACCGCTGAGCTGACCGTTTACGGCGGTATAAATGGCCTGGGGCACCTTGCTGCCATCCGGAAGGGAGATGCCGCTGGCTTCCATGCACTGGGCAGTGCCCACCAAAACGGAATCGCCATCTACCAGACCGGCAATGCCGTTGGGATGCTCGGTAAAATCTTCCACGGTGTGATTGACGCCGTCACGACTGCGAGGCAATTGCTGGAAGACCTGCAGCAGCTGGCTTTCTTCAGCCTGGATCATGGCGCAGGTGTAGGAAACCACCCGGCCGGGGTCCACGATGCCGTAGAATTTCACGCCGTTCATTTTAATAGTACCCTCCGGGAACAGATCCTGGTGGGAGAGGGGAAACACGGTGCCTTTTTCCGTGGCCCGAATGCCGCTCCAGCCGCAGAGGACAGCGCCCAACTGGTGGAGGCGGCTCTGCAAAATGGCGGCCGGGCGGCTCATGGACACGAAAATCGAGGCCGGCAGGCTCATGAGCTGGGCGGCCAAAAACACCTGGATGCCGGCGAACAGGTTCGTCCGCACACCTACCATAACGCCCAGCGCAGCGCTGAGGATCAGTGCGATGACAGCGTACACCGACAGGGCTCTGGAGGGGGCAGAGGGGTGAATGTAATGCTCCAGGAAATCCTCCGGCTCACCGTCCCGGGTCACATAGCCGGCGCGTTCACCCCAGTAGTCATCGACCTTTGCCAGGGCGGTCAGATTGCTGGCCTTGCGCAGCACATCCATCTGGTTCATCTCTGTGTTCCGCCGATGATAGGCAGCGGCCTGGGAGAAGAGGATCTGCAGACAGAACAGACAGCTGCAGGGCAGCCGCAGCTGCCGCAGACAGAAAAGACCGTCAACGATGCAGGCGATAAAGGTGATAGACAGGGTGGAATCCAGGACAAAACGCTTACGCAGCAGCAGGGAGATACCGTCAAGCATCCGGTAGCTGCCCACCAGGGCCGCCATCATAGCCAGCAGAAGCTGGCAGAAAATGATGGCATGCAGATGCTGCTCCGGTACCAGACCCAGGGTGCAGCAAATGGCCAGGCCAATGGACAGCAGGGCCAGCAGGAAGTTCAGCACGATGCCGGCCTGCAACTGACCCACACCCACTTCTGCCAGGGCTTGATACCGCCGTTCCGGGCCGGCCACCAGCTTTTGCCGCAGCTGCCGCAGACGGTTCTTGTGGGGGAAGGGGATGGGCTCCCTGGGGGCAAATTCGCCCATGGGCGCTTCATACTCCGGCTCCCAGTCCTCGGAGAAAGGCTCTGCCTTGGGCTGCCGGGGCTGAGGGATGGGCTCAGGTTCTTCTTCCGGTTCGTCTTCCTCTTCCTCTGTGACCACCGGCCCAAACACCAGGGTGCTGCCGGAAACGGGTGCTGCCACCGGCACGGTCACAGGCTCCATGACGATGGTATCCTGAGTCACCGGTTCGGGCTCGGGTTCGGGCTCGGGTTCGGGCTCGGGTTCGGGCTCGGGTTCCGGTTCGGGTTCCAGCTCAGATTTCGGTTCAGTTTCCGGGGTCGGATCGCCGGAGCCGAATTCCCGCAGGATATCTTCCAGGGTAAATTCTTCCTGATCCGGATCCGGGGAAATGTAAGGACTCATAAAAGCCTTCCTTCCTTAGTTCAGCCGCTGACGGACGGCCTCATAGAGCAAAATGGCAGCGGCGGCGGATGCGTTCAAAGAGGAGATGCGACCCTGCATGGGAATGTGCACCATGACGTCGCAGTTCTTGCGGACCAGGGGGCTCATGCCGTCGCCTTCGTTGCCGATGACGATGGCGGCAGGGCCGGTCAGGTCTGCCTTGTACATGGGGATGGAGCCCTCGGCGGCAGTGCCAAAGACCCAAACGCCACGTTCCTTCAGTTCGTTGATGGCGTTGTTGATGTTGGTGACACGGGCCACCTTCATGTATTCCACCGCACCGGCAGAGGCCTTGGCCACGGTGGCGGTGAGGCCCACGCTGCGGCGTTTGGGAATGATGACGCCGTGGGCGCCGGCGCACTCGGCAGAGCGCATGATGGCGCCCAGATTGTGGGGGTCGGTCAACTCGTCACAGATGACGATCAGAGCGTTTTCGCCACGGGAAGCGGCCTCTTCCAGGATCTCGTCGACGGTGGCGTACTCATGGGCGGCGGCCAGAGTGATGACGCCCTGGTGGGCATGGGTAAAGGACATCATGTCCAGCTTCCGGCGGTCCACCGGCACCACCACGGCACCGGCTTCTTTCGCCTGAGCGGCCAGGCGCTGCAGGCCCTTGTCGGTGTCGCCGTCGGCGATGAAGACCTTGTCGATGGTGCGACCGGCCCGCAGGGCTTCCTGCAGGGCGTTGCGGCCTTCCAGCTGGCCTTCCACTTCTTCCACGGGCTGCTCGGGACGGACATTGCGCTCGGCACGGCCGGCGCGCTGCTGGGGGCGGCCCTGCTGGGGTCTGCGATTCTTGTTTTCGTAATTCATATCGTTCCACTCCAAATTGAAAGTATAGTATACCATGATAATACTATATTATAACAGGTTTCGAGCCTGACCACAATACCCATTTTTGCGGATGTTTCAAATTCCAACAAATAAATTGCAGTTTGTCGTTCCGTTATGTGCGCAGGGCGGGAGCAAGCCCCCGTCCTGCGATGGATCTGGTTGACAAACTGAAATTCCTTTTTCGCCCTTGCCAATTTGAGAAGAATGTGATATAATAAAAGGTAGCAAACTACATTTTGATTTGAGGTGATCCTATGCGCACCCGCCTTGGATATTTGATCCGCGTTGCGGAAAAATGCAGAGCCCAGGTCATGACCAATGCCCTGGCCTCTATGGATCTGACTGCAGCCCAGGGCCAGATCCTGTCCTTTATCGCCCATCGGGCCGAACCGCCCTGCGCCCGGGATATTGAAGAGGCCTTTCAGCTGACACATCCCACGGTGTCCGGCATTCTTTCCCGGCTGGAGCAGAAGGAATTTGTGGAAATGCGGCCCGATCCCCAGGACCGTCGCTGCAAGCGCATCTATGTGCTGCCCAAGGGCCAGCAACTGCATGAGAGCATGCATCAGACTATCAACTCCACCGAGGAGCAGTTGATGCAGAACTTTACGGAAGAAGAAAAGGAACAATTTGCTGTGTTCCTGCAGCGGGCCATCGATAATCTGGGTGGCAACCCCTACAAACGCAAAAATAAGGAGGACTCCCAAACATGATCAGACGACTTGCCCGGTGTATCCGGGAATACTGGTGGGCGACCTTGCTCAGCCCCCTGTGTATGATCGGCGAGGTGGCGATGGAAGTGCGCATCCCGCTGGTCATGAAGCAGCTTTATGACTATGGTGTGGGTCTGCAGGATATGCAGGTGATCAGCGCCAAATCCCTGGAGCTGGTGCTGTACGCATTGGCATCGCTGATGTTTGGCGTCATGTCTGCCATCTTTGCTTCCCGGGCAGGTACCGGCTTTGCAAAGAATCTGCGCCACGATATGTTCTACCATGTGCAGAAATTCAGCTTTGGCAACATTGATAAATTCTCCTCTGCATCCATCGTCACCCGGTTGACATCCGATGTGGCAAATCTGCAGATGACCTTCCAGATGCTGATCCGTATGGCCATCCGCTGCCCCATCATGCTGATCATGGCGCTGATCTCTGCCTGGACCCTGAGCCCGGAACTGGCCAAGATCTATCTGATCACCATTCCCATTATGGCCGTGGCCCTGATCCTGCTGACCCCCATGGTCTTTAAGATCTTTGACAAGGGCTTCAAGATGATCGACCGGCTGAACACCATCGTGCAGGAAAATGTTCACGGCATGCGGGTGGTCAAGAGCTTCGTCCGTCAGGAAAAGGAAGTGGAGAAGTTCCAGGATGTTTCCACCGATCTGGAAAAGCAGTTCTCCAAGGCCGAGAAGATCCTGGCGCTGAACAGCCCCATTATGATGTTCTGCGTCTACCTTTGCATACTGGGCATTTCCTGGTTCGGCGCCCAGATGGTGGTGGCTTCCGGCAATAACGAGCTGTTCGGTCTGACCACCGGTGACCTGAGCGCAATGTTTACCTATACCACCCAGATCCTCACCTCCCTGATGATGCTGAGCATGGTCTTCGTTATGATGACCATGAGCCGCACCCCTCTGCGCCGCTGCGGTGAGCTGCTGGCAGAGGAAGCTGACATTGTTTCTCCCGCCGATGCTGTTACCGAAGTGGTGGACGGCTCCATCGACTTTGAAAATGTTTCCTTCCGCTACAGCGCCAGCGCCAAGCATCGTGCGCTGAAGGAAGTGGACCTGCATATTCCCTCCGGTGCCACCGTGGGTATTTTGGGCGGTACCGGCTCCAGTAAGTCTACCCTGGTACAGCTGATCCCCCGTCTGTACGATGTGTCCGAGGGCAGCCTGAAGGTAGGCGGCGTGGATGTGCGGGATTACGATCTGCAGGTGCTGCGTGACAATGTGGCCATGGTGCTGCAGAAGAACGAACTGTTCTCCGGCACCATCAAGGATAACCTGCGCTGGGGTAATCCCGAGGCAACGGACGAAGAAATGATCCACGCCTGTAAGCTGGCCTGCGCCCACGAATTTATCGAAGGTTTCCCCGAGGGCTACGATCACAAGATCGAGCAGGGCGGCACCAATGTTTCCGGCGGCCAGAAGCAGCGTCTGTGCATTGCCCGTGCCCTGCTGAAAAAGCCCAAGATTCTGATCCTGGACGATTCCACCTCCGCGGTTGATACCAGAACGGATGCTTCCATCCGCCAGGCATTCCGGGATGAGATTCCCGGCACCACCAAGATCATCATTGCCCAGCGTATTTCCTCCGTGCAGGATGCGGATATGATCGTGATCCTGGACAACGGCCAGGTCAATGCTGTGGGCAACCATGAAGAACTGATGCGCACTTCCTCCATTTACCAGGAAGTTTATTACTCTCAACAGAAAGGAGGCCTGGAATAATGGCACCTCCTCCTCCCCCTCGTATGCCTATGGGCGGCCGTAAGGCCAAAGACCCGAAGAAAACATTTATCCGCCTCCTGAGCTATCTGCGGCACTATTGGATCACCTTGCTGCTGGTGGGACTGTGTATCGTGGCAGTGGCCATGACCCAGACCCGCAGCTCTACCGCATTGGGCAAGATCGTGGACGAATTCATCCTGCCCATGGTGGCAAACGGATCCCAGGATTTCTCCCCGCTGTGGGAATTCCTGGTAACGCTGGCCTGTATTTTTGCGGTGGGTCTGGTGGCCAACTTCCTGCAGAGCTACCTGATGGTCCGTGTGACCCAGGGCATCCAGCGGACCATCCGTGACGAAATGTTCACCAAGATGCAGCGCCTGCCCATCCGCTATTTCGATACCAATGTGGCGGGCAATATCATGTCCCGCTACACCGGTGACGTCGATACCCTGCGAATGATGATCTCCCAGTCCATCCCCCAGGCGGTGTCTTCTGCGGTCACCCTGGTGGTGATCCTAATCACCATGATCTTCACTTCCTGGATGCTGACCATCGTTTCCATGATTACGGTGGTGGGCGTGGTCTTTGTGACCAAGACCCTGGCGTCCAAGTCCGGCAAGTATTTTGTGGGTCAGCAGAGATCCCTTGGTGCGGTCAATGGTTATATTGAGGAAATGATCACCGGTCAGAAGGTGGTCAAGGTCTTCAACCATGAAGAAAAGTGCAAGCAAGAGTTTGATAAGCTCAATACGGTGCTGTGCGAGAATGCCTTCTCTGCCGGTAAGTTTGCCAATATGATGGGCCCCATCAATAACAACCTGGGCTATGTGCAGTATGCCATCCTGGCTATCGTGGGCGGTATCCTTGTGGTCAGATCCGGCGGCGATTGGCTGACCCTGGGTAGCCTGATGGCTTTCATGAACCTGTCCAGAAGCTTCAATATGCCCATCAACCAGATCTCCCAGCAGTTCAACTCCATCATCATGGCTATGGCCGGTGCGGAGCGCATCTTTGAACTGATGGATGAGAAGCCGGAAGAAGATGAGGGCTATGTTCATCTGGTCAATGCCCATGTTGCGGAAGATGGCACCGTCACCGAGGCCGACAAGCGGACCGGTCACTGGGCCTGGAAGCACTATCACAAGGCCGATGGCACCACCACTTACACCGAACTGAAGGGTGACATCGTCATGGATATGGTGGACTTTTCCTATGTGCCGGAAAAGCAGGTGCTGACGGATATTACGCTGTATGCCCATCCGGGTCAGAAGATCGCCTTCGTTGGCGCCACCGGTGCCGGTAAAACCACCATCACCAACCTGATCAACCGGTTCTATGATATTGCCGACGGCAAGATCCGCTATGACGGCATCAACATCAACAAGATCGCAAAGCCCGATCTGCGCCGCTCCCTGGGCGTGGTGCTGCAGGATGTGAATCTGTTTACCGGTACGGTAATGGAAAACATCCGCTACGGCAAGCTGGATGCCACCGATGAGGAGTGCATCGAAGCTGCAAAGCTTGCCAATGCCCACGATTTCATCACTCGTCTGCCCAATGGCTACGATACGCTTCTGACCGGCAACGGCGCCAGCCTTTCCCAGGGCCAGCGGCAGCTGATCTCCATTGCAAGAGCGGCCGTGGCAGATCCCCCGGTGATGATCCTGGACGAGGCAACCTCCTCTATCGACACCCGTACCGAAAAGCTGGTGCAGGACGGCATGGATAAGCTGATGCACGGCCGTACCGTTTTCGTCATCGCCCACCGGCTCTCTACCGTCCGCAATTCCAACTGCATCATGGTGCTGGACCATGGCCATATCATCGAGCGTGGCACTCACCACGATCTGATTGCCATGAAGGGCACCTACTACCAGCTCTATACCGGCGCTTTCGAGCTGGAATAATATATTTGATATAATGTGTCATAAACGGCAGCAGGAGCGATCCTGCTTCCGTTTGCCGTTGTTGAGCCATTTCGGTTTATCGGGTAGTTACGCTGTAGGGGCGGCCATCGAATAAATCAAGGTATGATTGCCCCCGGCAATCATTTTTTATTTGAGATTCGCTGCGCGGAGCACCACGTCCGCCGAAAAATGGAACATTTTTCGGATTTTTCGAAGAAAAATAATTATGTTGTTCCTACGGCACGGCATTTTGCGTTGCAAATGCCCGGACGAGCAATGCTCGCCCCTACGATGGCATCTGCCCGCTAAATGGAAATTTGTCGAGGAATTTGAAAATGTCTAGAAAATCCCTACTTGGGTGTTTACAGAAGGGGAGGGGATATGCTATAATGCTCTGTAAGACAAATGAGAACTGAGGGTTTTGGATGCAATACATTGTTTTGGATATGGAATGGAATCAGCCCTGGCCGGGATCTCCCTCGGCCAAAAAGGTGCTGCCCGTGCACATCCGGGGCGAGATCATTCAGATCGGCGCTGTCCGGGTCACCGAGGAGCAGTTCGTCACCGATGAATTCCAGGTCCTGGTGCGGCCCAAGTACTACCGCCGCTTAAACCGCCGGGTCAGCAAGCTCACCGGCATCAAGGAGAGCAGACTCAATGAAGAGGGTGTAACCTTTCCTGAGGCCGTGGAGGCCTTCCGTGCCTGGTGCGGAGAAGATGTGACCTTCCTGACCTGGGGCTTTGACGACATCGGTATTCTGCGGGAAAATCTGCAGCTGTTCGGCCTGGAAACGGATTGGACCGGCAAGTGGTACAATGCCCAAATGATCTTCAATGCCCAAACCGACGGCTCCAATGCCCAGAAGGCCCTGAAGACCGCCATGGAGATGTTCGAGATCGAAGCTTCCCGCCCGGCTCACGATGCCCTGGGCGATGCCTACCATACGGCGCTGATTTGCGCCATGCTGGACTTGAAGCGGGGTGTACAGGAATATGCGTCTGCGGTGAAGGATCACGAAAATGGTTTCCACGGCGCCCAGATTCCCGGCTGCATCGCCCGGCAGGTCTACCACGGCTATGCCGACAAGCGGGCTGCTCTGGCGGCCATGTCCGGCGAGGAAAACCTCTGCCCGGCCTGCGGCGGCAGAATGCTGGGCTCCCGTTGGTTTGCCCAGCCCAGCCACCGGTATATGGACCTGGCCACCTGCCCGGAACACGGCAAGTTTCTGATCCGTGTCCGTCTGTCGGAACAGCCCGACGCTACCGTCCGGGTCAGCCGTCTGACCTATGAGGCAACTTCCGAGGCGGCAGAGGCCTATGCCCGCCGGGCCCAGAAGGCGGATCCCGAGGATCGGCTGCCCAGAACCCGCAAGCGCAGACGCAGCAAACTGCCTCCTGCCGAGCCCAAAGAATAATCAAAACAGCGATGCCCGAGGGTGTCGCTGTTTTTTTACAGAAAAGACAAAATTTGTTCTTGAAGATTTTACGGATAGCTGTTAGAATTATATTGAAATATTATTTGTAAACAGGAGGCAAGCCCATGTCTGAGAAAATCCTCATCCTGGACTTTGGCGGACAGTATAACCAGCTGATCGCCCGCCGCGTCCGCGAATGCAATGTCTACTGCGAAATCAAGTCCTATAAAATGACGGTGGAGGAGATCAAGGCCTTTGATCCCATCGGTATCATCTTCACCGGCGGGCCCAACTCCGTCTACCTGGAGACCTCTCCCCATGTGGATCCCGCTGTCTTCGAGCTGGGCATCCCGATCCTGGGTATCTGCTACGGCTGCCAGCTGATGGCCCACACCCTGGGCGGTCTGGTCACCGAGGCCCAGGAGGACTCTGCCCGTGAGTACGGCAAGACCCAGACCTTCTTCGATACCACCTGCAAGCTCTTCAAGGGCATTCCCGCTGAGGGTATCACTTGGATGAGCCACGGCGACTATATGGCAAAGGTGCCCGAAGGCTTCGAACTGGTGGGCCGTACCGATGCCTGCCCCAATGTTGCCATCGCTGACGAAGCCCGTGGCTTCTATGGCGTGCAGTATCACCCTGAGGTCAACCACACCCAGCACGGCACCAACATGATCCGCAACTTCCTGTATGAGGTCTGCCACGCCAAGGGCGAGTGGACCATGGGAGACTTCTGCTCCAAGGCCGTTGCCAATCTGAAGGAAACCATCGGTCCCGAGGGCCGTGTGCTGCTGGCTCTGTCCGGCGGCGTGGACTCCTCCGTTCTGGCCGCTCTGCTGGCCGAAGCTGTGGGCGACCGCCTGACCTGCGTCTTCGTCGATCACGGCTGCATGCGTAAGAACGAGGGCGACGAGGTGGAAGCCGCCTTCTCTAAGTGGAATGTCAACTTCGTCCGTGTCAATGCCGAGGAGCGTTTCCTCTCCAAGCTGGCCGGTGTGGAAGATCCCCAGCGCAAGCGCCAGATCATCGGCGCCGAGTTCGGCTATGTGTTCCTGGATGAGGCCGTAAAGTTCGGCATCACCAAGTCCGACTTCTTCGCTCAGGGTACTATCTACCCCGATGTCATCGAGTCCGGTGAAGGCGAAGCCGCCGTCATCAAGAGCCACCACAACAAGCTGCTGCCCAGAGAGGTTATCGAGCAGTTCAAGGCCGTCCTGGAGCCCCTGGATCACCTGTTCAAGGATGAGATCCGACTGCTGGGCAAGGAGCTGGGCCTGCCGGACTACCTGGTCTACCGCCAGCCCTTCCCCGGTCCCGGCCTGGCCATCCGTATCCTGGGCGAGGTCACCAAGGAAAAGCTGGACACCCTGCGGGAAGCTGACTGGATCTTCCGTGAGGAGATCGGCAAGCACGAGTGCCGCAAGGATTGCAGCCAGTATTTTGCCGTGCTGACCAATGCCAAGAGCGTTGGCGTCATGGGCGACGGCCGTACCTACGAGAATACCCTGGTGCTGCGCAGCGTCACCACTTCCGACTTCATGACCGCCGAGTGGACCCGCATCCCCTACGAGGTGCTGGACCGCGTGTCCGTGCGAATCGTCAACGAGGTGCCTCATATCAACCGTATCGCCTACGATATCACCTCCAAGCCCCCGGCAACGGTTGAATGGGAGTAATGGGAAGGGTGAAAAACCGGCCCAAAAACATACGGCTAAAGCAAAAAATTGTTAAAAATAAACAAAAAGTGTAACATTTTTGATACGCTTTGCATAGAATATCCGTATGAAAATTTGCGATTTTGCCTATTCTGCCCTATTTGATTTCGTTGAAATATACCAAAATACGCAATAACTATTGACAGGTTCATATTTCTGTAATATAATGCCATTAGTGTGTATACACCTGTACGTTGTGTCCCCAAAATGGCAAAACGGCCGGGCAAATCGCACAAAAACCTGTATACAACAGAGAGTGTTAAGACAATCTCGGTAGTATAACAAACCAAAAATGGAGGAAAATGTATGAACATGAAAAAGCTTCTGGCTCTGGTTCTGGCAGCTATGATGCTGCTGTCCGTTCTGGCTGGCTGCGGTCCCAAGACTCCTGAGACCACCGCTCCTCAGAACAATCAGACTCAGCCCAAGCCCGGTACCACCGGTACCAACCCCGGCAACGAGATCGTTGTCGAGCCCACTCCCGAGGGCGACTTCATCTGGAAGACTTCCGCATCCGTGATTTCTACCAGCTGGAACCCCCACACCTATGAGAGCACTGACCAGTCCGTCCCCCTGGACTACACCACCAGCTCTCTGTACACCTTCCTGTTCAACGACGGTCTGCACCCCGTTGAAGGCAAGGAGCCCTACGCTGGCTACGTGATCGTCCCCGAGATGGCTGCTGAGCTGCCCATCGACATCACCGCCGAGCTGACCGCTAAGTATCCCCAGTTCGAGATTCCCGAAGGCATCACCGAGGGCTATGCATACAAGATCATGCTGAACCCCAATGCTTGCTGGAATGATGGCACCCCCATCAACGCTCAGACCTACGTTGACTCCTTCGAGCGTCTGCTGCGTCCCGAGCTGCTGAACTACCGTGCTGCCGACTACTATGGCCAGACCCTGTCCATCGCCGGCGCTGAGAACTACTTCCTGCAGGGCAGCGAGCCCCAGTGGATCGACGATGCTTCTCAGTCCCTGAAGAACATGGTTAAGGGCGAGGACGGCAACTACTACACCAAGGACGGCTACCGCGTTGCTATCGCTGTTGACTCTCCTCTGGCTTGGTGCGGCGGCAACTCCCTGAAGACTTACGTTGACTACTATGGCGAGGTTTACTTCGGCCTGACCTACTGGCAGAACCTGGTTGACGCCATGGACGAAGAGGGCATGCTCTCTCTGAACGACGAGAACTATGCTTGGCTGCTGGACGTCATCACCGCTAACCCCGCTTGGGGCGAGTCCGAGGCTGACATCGGCAACTACCTGGTTTACCTGAAGGCTTACCCCGAGACCTTCGACTTCAGCAACGTCGGTATCATCGCTGCTTCCGAGTACGAGCTGATCGTTGTTCTGGACCGTTCTCTGGGCGGCTTCGACCTGCTGTACAACATCTCCGGTCTGACCAACCCCCTGGTAAAGGCTGACCTGTACGACTCCCTGCTGAAGAGCGAAGAGGTCGACGGTAACGTTCTGTGGTCCTCCACCTACGCTACCAGCGCTGAGACTTCTCCCTCCTTCGGTCCCTACGTCATGAGCAACTATCAGCTGGATAAGTCCATGCACTTCGTCCGTAACGAGAAGTGGTGGGGCTACTATGACGAGACTCACGTCTACCAGGATCCCGTGGACGGCAAGTACTACCGTATGTATCAGACCACTGAAGTTGACATTCAGCTGGTTGCTGAGGCTAACGTCCGCAAGACTATGTTCTTCGCTGGTCAGCTGATGGGCTATGGCCTGCAGGCTGATGACTTCGCAACTCTGCGTCAGTCCGAGTACTGCTACGCTACCCCCGGTTCCACCATCTTCTTCCTGATTCTGAACGGCCACATGGATGCCATCAAGCAGCGTGAGGCTGCCGAGGGCTTCGATCAGGCTGCACAGGACCTGGAGATGCTGACCAACACCACCTTCCACAAGGCTGTCGGCCTGGTCTACGATAAGGACGACTTCGCAGCTACCGTTTCTCCCGCTCGTTCCGGCGCTCTGGGCATCATCGGCGACGGCTACATCTACGATCCCGAGACCGGCGCTCGTTACCGCGACACCGAGCAGGCCAAGAAGGTTCTGTGTGACTTCTACGGCGTTGATGTTTCCAAGTTCGAGTCCCTGGACGACGCTGTCAACTCCATCACCGGTTACAACCCCGAGCAGGCTAAGGTTCTGTTCCGTCAGGCTTACGCTGAGGGCATCGAGGCTGGCTTCATCACTGACAACAACAACGACGGCATCTGCGACCAGATGATCCGCATCGAGTATGTCATGTCCTCCAACCCCACCGACTTCATGACCAAGACCATTAAGTACCTGAACGACAACATGGCTATCGCCACTGCCGGCACTCCCTTCGCTGGTAAGATCGAGTTCTACCTCGGCGCCAACGTTGGTGACGCATGGTTCGACACCCTGGCAAACGGCATGTCCGATACCGTTCTGGGCGGCTGGTCCGGCTCCCTGCTGGATCCCTTCGGTCTGACCGACCTGTACACCAACCCCGCTAAGCAGTACGATGCCAACTGGTACGACGCTACTAAGGTTCCTCTGACCATTAAGGTTCCCGTCAACGGCGTGGAAACTGAGGTCACCATGAGCCTGAAGCAGTGGTCCGACTGCCTGAACGGCACTGCTGTTGAGATCGACGGTGTTGTTTACAACTACGGCTCCGGCCAGGCTGATGTCGAGGTTCGTCTGGACATCCTGGCTGCTTGCGAAGGCAAGATTCTGGAATCCTACAACTATCTGCCCATGCTGCTCGACGGCTCCATGGCTCTGCTGTCCCAGCAGGTCTACTACGTTGTCGAAGAGTACAACCCCATCATGGGTCGTGGCGGTCTGGCATACACCAGATACGAAATGAACGAAGAAGAGTGGGCTGCTTACGTTGCTGAGCAGGGTGGCTCTCTGACCTACTAATTCCGGCAGAAGTCTGATTCTATTCCATAACTAGCAAATTGACCTGTAGCGGGGGGATACCCTCCCCCCGCTACAGAAAATTTGTATATAGGCAAGTAAGTTGAATGGACAAGCTATGCCAGGGACGGCCTTGACCGTTTCGGTGGCACGGCGAGATCTCCACCGAAAGGGTCAAGGCCATCCTTTATTGATCGCTGAAACTTGTTTCGGCTAAGATTTATAGGATAACGCTTTGACTTTCCCCAATTTTCCCATAGGGAGGACATTATGTTTAAGTACGCATTACAAAGATTTATGTATATGCTGATGGTGCTGCTCATCATTACCATGATGTGCTTCATCCTGGTGCGTATGCTGCCCCCCACGGAGTTGCCCCCCGGTGACCCCCACACCATTATCCTTGAGAAACAGCGTGAGGCTGCCGGCTATGGCAAGCCCTATTTGGTTCAGTTCGCCATCTATCTGAAGAATATCGTTACCGAGTTCAACTGGGGCCTCAGCGATAAGCTGTATCCCGGCCAGCACGTTTGGGACATTTTCGTTCAGAAGCTGCCCCCGTCCATGGTCGTGAACCTGTACACCATTCTGCTGACCATCCCGATTGGTATCGGCTTCGGTATCTTCGCTGCACTGAAGAAGAATACCTGGATCGACTATCTGATCTCCACCGGCACCATGGTCGTTATTTCGGTGCCTAGCTTCGTTTATGCATTCCTGATTCAGTATATTTTCGCTTTCAAGCTGGGCTGGCTGCCCTTCCTGATGAAGTCCGGCACTGACTGGCTCAGCTGGGAGATGTTCGTCAGCTTGCTGATGCCCATCATGGCTGGCGGCTTCGGCGTTATCGCTGGCTTTACCCGTACGACCCGTGCTGAGCTGACCGAAGTTCTGACCAGCGAATTTATGCTGCTGGCTCGTACCAAGGGTCTGACCAAGACCCAGGCAACTGTCCGTCACGCTATGCGTAACTGCTTCGTTGTCGTCGTTCCCGCAATCTTTGGCCAGTTTATCGGCATCCTGGGTGGTAGCCTGATTCTGGAAAAGATCTTCGCAATCCCCGGCGTCGGCGGTCTGACCCTGACTGCCATCAATGGCCGTGACTACGCTATGTTTATGCTGACCACCGTTTTCTACACCGCAATCGGTCTGGCAGCTGGCCTTGTGGTTGATATCAGCTACGGCTTTATCGATCCTCGTATCAGAATGGGGTCTAAGAAATGAGTAATATGAATAATAATTTGGAACATATCCCGCAGGAGAAGTTCGAGTTTGTCCAGAAGGACGCTCGCCTGCACGATAAGCGGCTGGAGACCAAGGCCCGCAGCTTCTTCCAGGATGCTATGCTGCGTTTCAGTAAGAACAAGTCCTCTGTTGTGGCAGCTTGGATTCTGCTGTTCCTGGTGGTTTTCTCCCTGCTTTCTCCCTTGATTTCTCCCTACACCATTGATGATCAAGATCCTCTGTATGTCAACTATCCCGCATACGTGCCTGCTATTGCTAAGCTGGAGTGGGGTATTCTGGATGGCGCAAAGATTCATGACAGCCAGAACGAGGATGCCATGAACCGTTGGAAGGGTATCGCAATCGAAACCGGCATGGACCCTGTTTTGAGAGTGGTCGAATCCCACGAAACTCAGGTCAAGAAGCGTGGTCAGTGGGTCACTCGCTACACCTATGACCTGGAAGTCAACCGCTACCTGGAGCTGGGTATTGAGTACAAGACCCTGACCTTCGAAGAGTTCGAGAAGATCCAGGCCTACCAGGATGAGCATGACATTCAGATCATCTATCCCTGGGTTGAGTACGAAGCAATTAACAAGGTTGACGACGCTGACATTTGGTATCAGTGCGACACCAAGGGTCTGGCCAAGCTGGATGCAGACGGCAACTTCGTTCCCGTCTACTCCTCTCGTCAGAGCATTGCCGGTGCTGAGTACCACTCCAAGCGTATCGAAGGCGACGATGGCAGCTACATCTACTCCTTCAGTGTCGGCGGTGGTGTACGTGTCCGTCTGAGCTACTACAACTACTATATCTACAGAAACGGCATGGAGCCCACCTATGTCTTTGGTACCACCAACTTTGGTCAGGACCTGTTCTCTGCCATTGGTGTCGGTGCTCGTTTCTCCCTGATCTTCGCAATCGTCATTTCCGCTATCAATATGTTCATTGGTGCGGTCTACGGTGCAGTTCAGGGCTACTACGGCGGCACCATTGATATGGTTCTGGACCGTTTCTCCGACATCCTGTCCGGTGTCCCCTTCATCGTTGTTACCACTTTGTTCCAGCTGCACGTTGCACCGAAGCTGGATCCCTCCTATGGCGTTGTCGTGGCCTTGATCCTGACCTTCATTGTTACTGGCTGGATCGGCATGGCTGCCCTGACCCGTAAGCAGTTCTACCGCTTCAAGAGCCAGGAGTTCGTCATGGCTGCCCGTACCCTGGGCGCTTCTGACAGAAGACTGATGTTCAAGCACATCTTCCCCAACGCCATCGGCACCATCATTACCAGCTGCGCTCTGATCATCCCCGGTGTTATCAGTTCTGAGACTTCTCTGACCTACCTGGGCATCGTCGATATGCAGGCTACCGTCGGTACCACTATCGGTACTCTGCTGAGCCAGGGTAATGCCACCTTTATTACTGCACCTCACACCATGCTGTGGCCCAGCCTGTTCCTGGGTCTGCTGATGATCTGCTTCAACCTCTTCGGCAACGGCCTGCGTGATGCATTCAATCCCACTACGAGAGGAGCTGGCGACTAATGGAGACTAAACTGCATGTACAGAATCTGCGGATCTCCTTCCGCACCAGCAACGGTAAGGTTCAGGCTGTTCGTGACATCAGCTTTGATGTAGCGAAGGGCGAGACCCTGGCCATCGTCGGTGAGTCCGGCTCCGGTAAGTCTGTTACCTCCAAGGCTATCCTGGGTATTCAGGCTGGCAACGCCATTACTGAGTCCGGCGAAATCATCTACGACGGCAAGGATCTGCTGAAGATCAATGAGGAAGAGTTCCACAAGATCCGTGGCGATAAGATCGCCATGATCTTCCAGGACCCCATGTCCTCCCTGGACCCCATCGTTAAGATCGGCAACCAGCTGACCGAGGCTATGATCCTCAAGGGCAAGGCCCGTCAGCGTGAGAGCCGTAGCAATTTCAACACCTATCTGAAGGCTCTGAACAAGGCCATGATCGCCGCCGGCGGTGATGAAGCCAAGATGAACGAACTGTGCAATAAGTTCAGCAAGTTTGAATTTAAGCACATCGCTCTGGAGAACGCCTACACTGTCGCGCATGACAATGCTGCCGGCGCTCTGGAAGACATCAATGTTCTGGCTTTCGAGCTGGAGAAGAAGTCCGAGAAGGACGCATCCTTCCGTGTCAGCGATATCGTTGAGCAGGCTAAGCTGTCTATCAACGAGTACGTTGTCCTGGAGGACAAGGACCAGCTGCTGAACCTGGCCAAGTCTTTGACTGGCCTGTACAAGAAGGGCCTGAAGACTAAGGATTTCACTGCTGTCCTGCCCGTTTTGTACGAAATGCGCGAAATCTTCGAGAAGGGCTTGAAGAAGGAATCTCCTGATTTCTACAGCATGGCATACTACATGACTTATGCCGGTCAGCCCCTGCCCGAAAAGCCCATGGCTGAACTCAATGCTATGATGAAGGCTCACCTGGATAAGGAATTCATGCAGGAGTTCACCGCCAACACTCATAAGGCTCGTGAGTACACCGCTTTGGAGTCCTATAAGAAGATCGAAGAGGCCATCACTGTTCTGCAGGAGAAGAAGGCTGTCTTCGCCGCTGAGGTTCTGGAAAAGAAGTCCACCATGGAAGCATACAAGGCTATGACCGATGCTGCCCTGGCTACTGTGGACCCCCTGAGCATCCGTAAGGATAGCCTGACCCACACCTTTGCTTCCAGTGTCAAGAGCGAGATCGACACCTACTTCGGTGCCTTCAGCAAGAACGCCAGAGCTGAGCGTCTGTACAACCGCGAGAAGCGTAAGTACGATCGCTTGGTGGCCCGCGGCAAGACTCCCGATTACGAAGTCGCTGCCGCCGCTGTCCTGGACCAGGAACTGGTCAAGGGCAACATCTCTCACCTGATCGACCGTCAGATCAATCATTTCCGTGAGCTGCTGGAGCTGAAGGGTCAGCGCAATTACGCTGCTGAGACCGTCGAGTCCATCAACTACCTGAAGGAAAATGCTTCCGGTATCGTCGCTAAGGTTACCAAGCGCGTCGCTAAGACCCGCGCCATCAAGCTGATGGAAGAAGTCGGTATTGCCGAGCCTCATCGCCGTTACAATCAGTATCCCTTCGAGTTCTCCGGTGGTATGCGTCAGCGTATCGTTATCGCTATTGCACTGGCCGCCAACCCCGACGTGCTGATCTGTGACGAGCCCACCACCGCTCTGGACGTTACCATTCAGTCCCAGATCCTGGAGCTGATCAACAAGCTGAAGAAGGAACGTGAGCTGTCCGTTATCTTCATCACCCACGACCTGGGCGTCGTTGCAAACATGGCTGACCGTGTTGCCGTTATGTACGCCGGTAAGATCGTCGAGATCGGTTCTGCTGAGGATATCTTCTATGATCCCAAGCATCCCTACACCTGGGCTCTGCTGAGCTCCATGCCCGACCTGGATACCAGCGAAAAGCTGGAAGCCATCCCCGGCACTCCTCCCAACATGATCTATCCTCCTGTTGGCGATGCATTTGCTGCCCGTAACAAGTATGCAATGCAGATCGACTTTGAGAAGCAGCCTCCCATGTTCCAGGTTAACGACACCCACTATGCAGCTACCTGGCTGCTGCATCCCGATGCACCCAAGGTGGATCCTCCCAAGGCCATCCTGGACAGAATTGCCAGAATGAAAGCAAAGAGAGGTGCGGAAAATGCTGAATAATGATGAAGTCCTGCTGAAAGTAGAAAATCTGCGCCAGTACTTTGGTTCCACCAAGGCTGTTGACAATGTCAGCTTTGAGATCAAGAAGGGTGAAGTCTTCGGCCTTGTCGGCGAGTCCGGCTGCGGCAAAACAACCACAGGCCGTTCCATTATTAAGCTGTATAACATTACCGGCAGTAATGTGTTCTTCAAGGGAATCCGTATCGCCGCTGGTAAATTCAGTTATATGGAGGCCATTAAGAAGGCAAAGG
>JAZUBW010000099.1:0-46764 GCA_045638785.1 Faecousia sp. | reverse complement strand
GGAGGAAGAACCTGCGAACTGAGCGTCACCGTGCATACGGCCCATGGTATCGGTCATACCATAGGAAGCGGGGCCTGCAGCCATGTTATCGGGGTGCAGGGTACGGCCGGTGCCACCGCCGGAAGCGACAGAGAAGTACTTGCGACCATTCTCCATGCATTCCTTGTTGTAGGTGCCGGCAACGGGGTGCTGGAAGCGGGTGGGGTTGGTGGAGTTACCGGTGATGGAAACGTCAACGCCCTCGTAACGCATAACAGCAACGCCTTCACGGACATCGTCACAGCCGTAGCAGTTAACGGCAGCGCGCTCGCCGGTGGAGTAGGGGATACGCTCAACGATCTTCAGCTCGCCGGTGTAGTAGTCGAACTGCGTCTTCACATAGGTGAAGCCGTTGATACGGGAAATAATCTGCGCAGCGTCCTTGCCCAGACCGTTCAGGATAACGCGCAGGGGCTCCTTACGAGCCTTGTTGGCGGAGCGGGCGATGCCGATAGCGCCTTCAGCGGCAGCGAAGGACTCGTGACCGGCCAGGAAAGCGAAGCACTTGGTCTCGTCGCGCAGCAGCATAGCGCCCAGGTTGCCGTGGCCCAGACCGACCTTACGGTCCTCAGCGACGGAGCCGGGGATGCAGAAAGCCTGCAGGCCGATGCCGATGGCCTCAGCAGCCTCAGCGGCCTTGGTAGCACCCTTCTTCAGAGCGATGGCAGCGCCCACGCAGTAGGCCCAAGCCACGTCCTCGAAAGCGATGGGCTGAATGCCCTTGACGATCTCATAAGGATCAAAGCCCTTGGCGACGCACATATCACGGCAAGCTTCCACGGACTCCAGACCATACTGAGCCAGGACACCATTGATCTTGTCGATTTTTCTTTCGTAACCTTCAAACAAAGCCATTTCTGTGTCCTCCTCTTATTCGTGACGGGGATCGATGTACTTGGCAGCGCCGGCGAAACGGCCATAAGAGCCCTTTGCCTTGTTCAGTGCCTCGTTGGCATCCATGCCCTTCTTGATCATGTCCATCATGCGGCCCAGGTTGATGAACTCGTAGCCGATGATCAGGTCGTTCTCGTCCAGAGCGCAGCGGGTAACGTAACCCTCAGCCATCTCCAGGTAACGGGGACCCTTGGCGGCGGTGGCAAACATGGTGCCAACCTGGCTGCGCAGACCCTTGCCCAGGGCTTCCAGGGAGGCGCCGATGGCCAGGCCGCCCCGGGAGAAAGCGGACTGGGTGCGGCCGTAAACGATCTGCAGGAACAGCTCGCGCATGGCGGTGTTGATGGCGTCGCACACCAGGTCGGTGTTCAGAGCCTCCAGAATGGTCTTGCCGATCAGGATCTCGGAAGCCATAGCGGCGGAGTGGGTCATACCGGAGCAGCCCAGGGTCTCGACCAGAGCTTCTTCGATGATGCCTTCCTTAACATTCAGGGTCAGCTTGCAGCAGCCCTGCTGGGGAGCGCACCAGCCGATGCCGTGGGTGAAACCGCTGATGTCAGAAATCTGCTTGGCCTGAACCCACTTGCCCTCTTCGGGGATGGGAGCGGGGCCGTGGTAGGCACCCTTGGCCACGGTACACATATGCTGTACTTCAGTGCTGTAAATCATGGCAATTTTCCTTTCTTATGAAGGCGAATATCCTTCGCCTGTTAATTTCCGCAAACATTATACAGGAACGGGAGAAAAATGTCAATTATCCATGTGACGAAATCCATAATTTTTTGCATAATAGATTGGCTATCTTATACAAAAAGTAGGGGAGGGGCAATGCCCCTCCCTTGGTCATATCAGGATTGAACCAGCTTCACAAATTCAGCCCGGTCGGTTGCCTTAAAGTATGCAGAGCCCGCTACCAGCACGTTTGCGCCAGCTTCCTTGCACACGGTATGGGTCTTGGCATCCACGCCGCCGTCCACTTCGATGAGGCACTCGGGGTTGATGTCTTCCATCCACTCCTTAATCTGTGCTACCTTGGGCATCATGTCTGCCATGAAGTTCTGGCCGCCGAAGCCGGGCTCCACGGTCATAATGAGAACCATGTCGCACTTGTCAAGGTAGGGGATGGCGGCCTCTGCCGGGGTCTTGGGCTTCAGGACGATGCCGGCTTTGCAACCCAGCTCGTGGATCTTGTCCAGGGCTGCCAGGGTGTTTTGGGGCTGATCGGCCTCCACATGGATGGTGACAAAATCAGCGCCGGCCTTGACAAATTCCTCCACATAGCGGATGGGTCGGTCAATCATCAAATGCACATCCAGGGGCAGCTTGGTCACGGGGCGGATGGCCTTCACCACCGGGATGCCGATGGAAATGTTGGGAACAAAAATGCCGTCCATAATATCCACATGGACGAAATCAGCGCCGTTTTCCTCAATGTTGCGGATGTCCCGCTCCAGGTTCGCAAAGTCAGCAGATAAAATAGAAGGTGCGATCTTAGCCATAACACGGCCCTCCTTAAGATTGTAAATTGGTGTTTAGCGGCCAAGCCTCAATCGCTTCCCCCGGGGGGAAGGTACGCGCCTTCGGCGCTATAAACAACAATTTATCTTCTTTACACCATATCACAAATTTTACCAAATTGCAACCTTTGGAATGATTTTTCCGAAACTGCGCAAACTACGCTTGCATCAAATGCAAAGGAGGAGAAAAACATGAACTGCAACGCCAACAAGTGCATCGCCTGCACTGTCAAGCAGTGCGCCTATCACTGCGACACCGAGAACTACTGCTCTCTGGACCGCATCCAGGTGGGCACCCACGAAGCGAACCCCACCATGGATCAGTGCACTGATTGCATGTCCTTCCGCAAGAAGTAAAGAAGTCGACCCAGCGGCAGCAATCGCTGCCGCATTTTTCTTGACGCAGGACCGTTTTTGCTGTAAACTGTTTTCATCAAATTCCTAATTTTTTCGCTGCATACACAAAAAATACATATTTGTCCTGTATGATTGCAGCAAAGAAACCCCAAGGGAGGATTTTCTATGGAAAACTATGAAAATGAACTGCAGCCCCAGGCTGAACCCCAGCCCGAGGCAGAAATTGCGCAAGAAGCCCAGGAAGGCTTTTACCATGGCGCCGGCACCGGCCGTGTGGAAGTGACCGTAGCCCAGGAGTCTGCCGCTGAACCTGACCCGGAGCAGGAGTCTCCGGAGGTCATCAAAACCCGGAAGAAGCTGAAATTTTGGCGCAAGGCATTAAAGATCACCGTCGCATCCGTTTTGATCCTGGCCCTGGTAGCCGGCGGTTGCTTCCTGGCGGTGCAGATCACCAATCGCTACTGGTACGGCCAGTTTGCCCTGTTGCGGCAGAGCATGCGGGAGCAGTATGCAGTCCTGCAGGGTCAGATCGAGGCCAACAAGCCCACCGGCGAAGGTAGCGGCACGCTCACCGATCCCCAGGGCACCTTGACTGCAGCCGAGATCTACAGCCAAAATGTGCATAGCGTGGTGGCCATTCGCTCCACGGTCCAGATCCAGGAAGGCGACAGGGTGCAGGAGAAGAACTCTGCCGGTACCGGCTTTATCATCACTGCCGACGGCTATATCGTCACCAATCACCATGTCATTGCCGGCGCTACCCGGGTGATGGTCACCCTCCAAAATGGCAATGTTTACGGCGCTGCCGTCATTGGCTCCAATGATGCCAACGATGTGGCCGTCATCAAGATCCAGGCCGAAGGCCTTGACCCGGTGAAGCTGGGCACCAGCAGTAAATTGCGGGTGGGCGACCAGGTGGTTGCCATCGGTAATGCCCTGGGCGAATTCAATGCCAGCCTGACGGTGGGCTATGTCAGTGGCATGGACCGGGATGTGACCACAGACGGTACGGTCATCAATATGATCCAGACCGACACCGCCATCAATTCCGGTAACTCCGGCGGCCCCCTGTTCAATGCCAGAGGTGAGGTCATTGGTATTACCACCGCCAAGTATTCTGGCACCAGCGCCTCCGGCGCTTCTATCGAGGGCATCAGCTTTGCCGTTCCCATGGACGATGTGATCGATATGATCATGGATCTGCGGGACTTTGGCTACATCCGTTCTTCCTACCTGGGCATCATGGCCTGGGAAGTGGATGCCAAGGTGGCGCTGACTTATAATCTGCCCCGAGGCGTCTATGTCGAGGGTGTGGCCCAGGGTTACTGTGCCCAGGCGGCCGGCGTGCAGGCCAAGGACATCATCGTGGCATTGGGCGGCTACCGCATCGAAACCATGAATGACCTGAGTCGCGCACTGCGGAATCTGGAGGCCGGCAAAACGGTGACCATCGTGGTCTGGCGTGCAGGCCAGGAGGTTGTGATGTCCATTACCCTGGACGAAAAACCTGCCAATTAAACCGTACCGGGACACCTTGCGGATCGCATCGTGTCCCGGTTGTGTTTTTTCACAGAAATGCAAGCGAACAGTGCTAACTTTTCGTTTTTTCTGTGAATTGATTTTTAGAATTTCAGCCGTTATACTTTTACAAAGCGAATTGTGCGCAAATCCAGGCTGGAGGCTGCCTATGATCAAAAAATGGAAAGTGAAGATCCCGGAGCTGTCCGGTGAAATGGAGCGCAATGCTTATATTTATCTGCCGGACGATTATGCTACTTCCGGTAAGAAATACCCGGTGCTGTATATGTTCGACGGCCACAACGTTTTCTATGACGAGGACGCCACCTACGGCAAGTCCTGGGGTATGGGCGAGTATATGAAGTCCAGCGGCAAGGATCTGATCATCGTGGCGGTGGAGTGCAACCACCAGGGCCATAAGCGCCTGGAGGAGTATTCTCCCGTGGACCTTGAGTTCCCGGACGTGGGCCAGGTGTCCGGTCATGGCAAGCAGTACATGGATTGGATGGTTTCCACCCTGATACCCTATATCGACAAGAATTATCCCACTTTGACGGGCCGTGATCATACGGGTTTGGCCGGCTCTTCCATGGGCGGCCTGATGGCCCTTTACGGCGTGTGTGAATATAACCATGTGTTCAAGAAGGCTGCCTGCATCTCTCCCAGCTTTTGGATGAGCAAGGACAAGGTGTTGGATATCGTCACCAAGGCCAACATCGGCACTGATAGTGCCGTGTACATCGACTACGGTAGCCTGGAGCTGCCCAACCATACCAGCTCCTCCGAGGCTCTGATCGCCGTGGCCCGGCTGCTGCTGACCAGACGCGTCCATACCCACTTCCAAATCGTCCCCGGCGGCATTCACAACGAAAGTTCCTGGGAAAAGCAGATCCCCAAGTTTATGGAATTTTTGGCAATCTAATAATAAAGTGCGTACCGTCCGGTACGCACTTTTTGCATCTTCAAAACCTTATTTGACAGAAACCGGGAAATGGGGTATAATTTGCGTATCTATACATATGTGAAAGGACGCAACCTATGAAGACCACCATCAAGACCCTTTCCTACGATCGCGTGATGTCCTTGCCCCGTCCCCGTTATCAAAAACCCAGAAAGCCCAATCTCTTTTGGCGGACGCTGATCCGTGTCCTCTGCTTTTTCGGCATGATGGGCACCGGCTTCCGCTATGAAACCGAGGGCATGGAAAAAATTGAAAAGGACCAGCCCTGTCTGATCCTCATGAACCATACCTGCTTTTTGGACATGGAGGTGGCCTACCGTATCCTGTACCCCCGGCCGCTGAACATCGTGGCCTCCAATGATGGCTTCATTGGTATGGGTGGCTTGATGGCCTGGCTCATGCGTACCATCGGCTGCGTGCCGACCCAAAAGTATGTGTCCGACCTGCGGCTGGTGCAGGACATGCAGTACTGCCTGAAGAATTTGAATACCAGCGTCCTGATGTATCCCGAGGCCGGCTATTCCTTTGACGGCACGGCCACCACGCTGCCCCGGCGCATGGGCATCCTGCTCAAAAGGCTGGATGTGCCGGTGCTGATGATCGAAACCTTCGGCCTGTTCTCCCGTAATCCTCTTTATAACGAGCTGCAGATCCGCAAAAATGCCAAGGTTTCCGCCAAAATGCGGGTGCTCTATACCCGTGAGCAGGTGCGGGAAATGTCTGTGGCGGAGCTGAGCGACGGCGTGGAAAATGCCTTCTCCTTCGACCACTTTGCCTGGCAGAAAGAAAACGGTCTGATGCTGGACCAGCCCTTCCGGGCCGACGGTCTGGAGCGCATCCTCTACAAGTGCCCCCATTGTGGCGCCGAGGGCCAAATGAAGGGTAAGGGTGAGGAACTGACCTGCCACGCTTGCGGCAAGGTATGGCAGCTGCTTGCCAACGGCCAAATGCAGGCCGTGGAGGGTGAAACGGAAATTGCCCATATCCCGGATTGGTACAAATGGGAACGCCGGCAGGTCCGTGCCGAGATCGAAAGCGGTACATATAAACTGGATGAAGCTGTGGATATTGCCATGCAGGTGGACTATAAGGCCGTCTACAAAGTAGGGGAGGGCCGTCTGATCCATGACGAAAACGGCTTCCGCCTTACCGGCTGCGACGGCAAGCTGGACTATGCCCAAAAGCCCCAAAGCAGCTATTCGCTCTATGCCGATTACTACTGGTACGAGATTGCCGATTGTATCTGCATCGGTGATAATGAGCTCCACCATTTCTGCTTCCCCAAGGATCGATCTGTTCCTGTGGCAAAAATCCGCCTGGCCACCGAGGAATTGTACAAGCTGACAAAAGCACGGAAACAGCCCCTATAAATCAAAACTGGGATACCCCATTGGTATCCCAGTTTTCTTATTTTTTCGTTACCTTTTTCTTGCTGCCGTCGGGGTAGAGGATGGTGGTATTCTCCAACTCACCCTTCAGATTGCCTACAACGGAGTCGATGTAGATCCGGCGCAGCTGGGCACGCTCTGCCGTTTCTTCTTCGGTCAGACCCTCTGCCTTGGCCTTTTTTGCCAGCTCGTTGATTCGTGCAATGACTTCATCCATGTTCATAAAAATACCTCATACATAGCGGTGAATAACCACCGAAATTCTTCCTTTTTTTGTATTGCCGCCCACACTTGCCAGGCGGACCTTACCCAAACCCCGGACGGAAATTTTCATGCCCTCGGCAACGGTCTTGTCTGGTTTTTCACAGGGAAGCCCATCAATGGCTGCCTTGCCGGCAGAAATGTATTGGGCCGCCAGGCTGCGGCCGATGCGAAAGCCCGAGGAGATGATGCTGTCCAAGCGCAGCGATGCCACCGTGTCCTTGATCTGCTTGACCTCGGGATCGGCAATTTCCACCTCGGTCAAAGGAATTTGATCCAAATGCAGGTGAGTCCGGCCGGCGCTGGTGAAATTCTGCAGAATGTAGGGGGCAATCTCCGCTGTGACGAAGAAATCGCAGAAGCCTTTGCTTACGCAGATGTCACCAAGGGTCTCCCGGGCGATGCCGGCACCCATCAGGGCCCCGAGAAAATCCCGGTGGCTGGGGGTGTCCCCATCCCAAAAGGTGGCCCGCAGGCTCACCACAGGGCTGTCGTCGTCCAGCAAACTGCTTTCTTCCAAATATTCCGGCAGCCAGCACAGCATTTTTCGCTCTGAATCCCCGTAGCCGCCGAAGGCATACAACCCCGGCAGGTCGCCAAAGAGGAAGCGGGTCATTTCCAATTCACGGGGAGAGAGGAAACAGGTGTTTGACGGAATGTTTTTCCGCAGCCCCGTATGGATCTTGTCCCAAACCTTGGCCAGTAGCAGCCGGTCTTCTGCCGTTTGGGCGATTTTTTCGATGTTCTTTCGGTCCATTTCATCACCTTAGAGCATTATAGCATACTTTTTCCCTCATGGGAAGAAGTTTTTTCTTGAAGCAAAGGAAAACATCATGTATAATGAATAAAATGCACTTTGTGTTTCGCTGGGAATGTAGGGCGGGAACAAACCCCGCCCTACGGTATGTCACATCACCCAACTGAAATCTGAAAGGATGAAACTATGATCATCGGAATTATTGGCGGCGGTGCGTCGGGCATGGCGGCGGCATTGGCAGCATCTGAAAATAACAATGCCCAGGTGATCCTCTTTGAGCGCCAGGCCCGTCTGGGCCGCAAACTTCTTGCTACCGGCAACGGCCGCTGTAATTTAAGCAACATGGGCACCCAAATGCGCAATTATCATGGCGACCAGCCGGATTTTGCCGCATATGCCCTGGAAAAATACAATGTGGAAAATACTCTGCAGTGGTTCGAAAGCCTGGGCCTTTACACGGTGGCGGAGGAAACGGGCCGGGTGTACCCTTACTCCGCCCAGGCCAATTCCGTCCTGGATGTGCTGCGCTTTGCCCTGGAAAAGCCCAATATCCAGGTGCTGACCGGCTTTGAAGTGACCAAAGTCAGACAGAATAACCCCGGTTTCACCGTGGAAAGCGCTGAGGAAAGCCATTTCTGCGACAAACTGATTATTGCCTGCGGCGGCCTTGCCGGCACCAAACTGGGTAGTTCTATGTCCGGCTACAAGCTGCTGCAAAAGTTTGGTCACCACTGCACCAAACTGCGGCCCACTCTCGTTCAAATCCAGTCCGATTGGCCTCATTGCGTCAGCCTCAAGGGTGTCCGAGCCAACTGCCAAGTGTCCATTTGGCAGGACGAGGAATTGTATGCTGCCAATCAGGGTGAAATTCAGTTTACCGAGCATGGCCTCAGCGGACCGGTGATTTTTGATATTTCCCGGGACGTTTGCCGACAGAAGGGCCGTTGGGACTGTTACCTGGATCTGCTGCCGGATACGCCGGATTACTGGAACTGGATTCTGCCCATGCTGCAACGGAAGCGGCAGACCAACCTGGCCGCCGAGGATTTGTTCACAGGTATTCTTCATAATCGCCTGGGCCGTGTGGTGGTCAAGGAGGCCGGCATTTCGCTGCATGCACCCATCCGTCAGTTGGAGGATTGGGAACTGGAAAAGGCCTGCGGCACGGCACGGAATCTGCACATTCCGCTGACCGAGCCCATGGGCATGGACTCTGCCCAGGTTACCGCCGGCGGTATTTTCACCACCGAATTTGACCCCGAAACCATGGAAAGCCGCCTGGTGTCCGGCCTTTACGCCTGCGGCGAGGTGCTGGACATTGACGGTGATTGCGGCGGTTTCAACCTGCAGTGGGCCTGGTCCTCCGGCCGCTGCGCAGGTCACGCTGCGGGAAAGGAATAATATGATCCGACTCAGAGAAATTGCCATGCCCCCGGAGCACAATCCGGCCCAGCTTGGCTTCGAAGCAGCAAGAATGCTGAAAATTCAAAATTCCAAAGTCCGGCAGGTGCGGATCGTCCGCCGTTCCATCGATGCCCGGAAAAAGCCGGATGTGAAGGTGGTCTATACCATCGATGTGGCCGTCGACGGCAACGAGAACAAAATTCTCAAGCAGTCCGGCTGCAAGCGGGCGGCCATTGCCCCCGTTTCTTACTATAAGCTACCCCAATGCACGAAAATGCTGGAAAAGCGACCTGTCGTCATCGGCTTTGGCCCCGGTGGTATGTTTGCGGCCCTGGTGCTGGCCCTGGCCGGGCAGAAGCCCATCATTCTGGAGCGTGGCGAGGATGCCGCATCCCGCCATGAAAAGGTACAGACCTTCTGGAAAACCGGCAAGCTGGACAGCAAGAGTAACGTCCAGTTTGGCGAAGGCGGTGCCGGCACTTTCTCCGACGGCAAGCTGAACACCGGCGTCAATAATCCCCGCATCGGCTGGATTTTGGAGAAATTTGTGGAATTTGGTGCCGCCCAGGATATCCTTTACGATGCCAAGCCCCATGTGGGCACCGATGTGCTGCTGAATGTGGTGCAGAATCTGCGGAAAAAAATCATAGAATTGGGCGGCGAAGTCCGCTTCAATGCCTGTGTCAACGACCTGCGGACTGAGGATGGAAAGATTCGTGCAGTGGTGCTGGAAAACGGTGAGGAGATCCAATGCGACCGGGTCATTCTGGCCATCGGCCACAGCGCCCGGGATACCTTCTCCATGCTACTGAGCAGCGGCATCACCATGGAGCGCAAGCCCTTTGCCATGGGCGTGCGCATCGAACATAAACAGACAAAGATCGACCAGGCTCAGTACGGCCGTGAAAACCCGGCCCTGCCGCCTGCCGACTACAAGCTGGTGCGGCACCTGGACGACGGCACGGTCTATACCTTCTGCATGTGCCCCGGCGGCTATGTGGTGGCGGCTGCCTCCGAAGAAGGCGGCGTGGTCACCAACGGCATGAGCTACGCCGATCGGGCAGGGGAGAACGCCAATGCGGCCCTGCTGGTCACCGTTCATCCTGATGACATTCCTTATGACGGCGTCCTGGGCGGTGTCACCTGGCAGCGGAACATCGAGGAGGCGGCCTTTGCTGTCAGCGGCAGCTACCGTGCCCCGGCCCAAACCGTGGGCGATTTTATGAATCAGATCCCCAGCATCGGGCCCGGCTCCGTGGAGCCCACCTACAAGCCCGGCGTCCACTGGTGTGACCTCCATGCGGTTTTGCCGGAGAAGATCACCCGGTCCCTCAAAGCGGCCCTGCCGAGTCTGGAGGGCCAGCTGAAAGGCTTTGCCGACGCCGATGCCGTGCTCACCGCACCCGAAACCCGCAGCTCTTCTCCTGTGCGGATCGTCCGTGGCGAGGACCGGCAGAGTGTCAGCCTCCGGGGTCTGTACCCCGCCGGCGAAGGCGCGGGATACGCCGGCGGCATCATGTCCGCTGCCATCGATGGCATGCTGTCGGCCGAATCCATTTTGGCAGATTTGCTGTGATATGGAGAAGCACAATGAATTGCGGTCGAAGGCCGGGAATCTTGCCTTGGCGCTGCTGATCTATTGGTTCCTTTTGCGATTGGCCGTGATTTTGATCCCCAATGGCTCCGGCTGGGGACATTTGCTGGCCCTGGCCTTGAGCTTTTGCTGCTATTGCCTGTGGAAGACCCCGGCGCAGTTCCGCGAAATGCTGTCGCATAAGGAAAAAAGCATGTCACTTCCCTTGATGTTGGGCCTGTTTTGTCTGATCGCCGGTGCCCAGCTGATGGCACAGCTCAGTGGCCTTCTGGTGCGCATGTTGGCATTCGTGCTGCGTGTTCCTTCGAACGAGGTGGTGGGGCAGCTTCCGGTGGCGGATTTGCAACTTCCGATGCTGTTGTACGTCTGTCTGTTTGGTCCTGTTGCGGAGGAATTGCTGTTTCGTGGCATTGTGCTGCGGACCCTGGCACCCTATGGCAAAAAGCTGGCAATCCTGGTGTCTGCCTTGCTGTTCGGCCTCTTCCATGGCAATCTCCTGCAGACGCCTTACGCTTTCGTGCTGGGACTGGTGCTGGGCTATTGCGGTCTGGAATACCGACTGGTTTGGTCCATGGCGCTGCATGTGGGCAACAATCTGCTGTTTGCCTATGGGCTACCAAGGCTTCTGGCAGATCTGCCGCCTGCAGTCCAAAACTTTTGGATATGGGCTTTGATCCTGACGACGGCATATGCCGGCCTTTGCCTGCTGCTGACGAAGGCAGTCGAAATCCGGGACTGGTTTCGGGAAAATCCCATCCGTCCCGGTCAAATGGCTGCTGTTTTTACCGAAGGTACTGTTCTGGCCTTTGCTGCCATCATGTTACTAACGATGATCATCTGACAACAAAAAATCCACAGGTCTGCTGACCTGTGGATTTTCTTTTTTTACAGTACGACGTACAGCACAACTGCCAGTACAATGTGCAGGGCCAACATCACCGGGATACCAATGGAAAACTGAGGATGCTGGGTCTTATGGCGGAACAGCTTCATGCCAAGGAGACCGCCGACGCTGCCGCCGATGGCGCTCACGCCCAACAGCACCCGCTCGGGGATCCGCCACAGCTTTTTCTTGGCCTTGATCTTGTCGATGAGCATAAGCAGCATGCTAAGCGCATTGATTATAACGAGGTAGATGGCTAAGTACTTCATAATTTTGGTCCTTTCTGGAGGGATTTTTGTGAAAGTGTGTTTGTGTATTATGATCTTTGGATTGCTGCTTTGTGGCTGCAGCAGCCAAACCTTTGAGACCCTGGGCCCGGTGGCCCATGTAGCCGGGACGAAAGCGCCGGTCCGGGAGGTGGTGCTGCAATTGCCGGAGGATGCGGCGATTTTGACCGCCAGCGGCATGGACAGCATCTATACCTGCGGTGATTTCGACTTGTGCCTGCAGGTGCTGCCGTCAGGGGATATCCCTCACACCGTCCGGTCCATTTCCGGTTTTGACCCGGCGCATTTGACGATCCTCGAAAGCATCAGCGATACCTTCTGTCGCTACGATTGGAGCTGGACGGCCGCCGGGGAAAACGCAGATGTGATCTGCCGGGCGGCGGTGCTGGACGATGGGGCCTACCATTACACCCTTTGCGTCCGGGCCGATGCGACCCTGGCCGGCGACCTGGCAGGGCAGTGGAATGCGCTGTTTGGTTCCTTCGGCCTGGCAAGCACGGCTCAATAACGCTTAACTGCGCTCACGCTTTGCCGTGGGCGCTTTTTCCATGGCTGTATCATATCATAGTTGGCCATATTAAGTAAATAGAAAATTGCATTTTTCTTCGTTTTGTGGTATTGTTATGAAAAACAAGGAAAGGAGGGCATCGGATGACTCTGCAACCGGATCTGTTGACTTATGCCAATGTTTATATTGCCGTTTTCCGTTATGGTGCACCGATTTTGGCCGGACTGATCCTGCTGCTTTGCGCCTGGCCGCTGCTGACGGGCCGGCGAGAGCCGGAGATCTGGGCCTGGTTGGTGCTACCCAACGGGGAACGGCTGGCCATTACCCACTGGGAAAATGTCATCGGCAGAAGCGGCCGCTGCGATATCGTGGTGAAATTTCCCTTAGTTTCCCGCAACCACGCAGTTTTGACCCGCTACGATGACGGCAGCTGGACCATTTCTGATGCCGACTCCAAGAACGGAACCTTTGTCAACGGAGAAGCGGTCAATATTTGTCCCCTCAATGAGGGCGATGAGATCACTGTTGGCGGCGTATCCCTGTCCTTTTTGCCGGTCAGCAAGAAGCAGGCCAAAACCATGGCGCAGCTGCGGGACAAGGCTTCCTCCTGCGGCCGCAGCATGGGCTATTTGCTGCTGCTGACCCTGTTTCAGGCTTTGGTCTGCGGTGGCTTTTGGCTGACGGGGACGGAGCATTTTGCACAGATCCTCCGGGGCTTTGGCGGTATTGCTGTTCTGCAATGGGCGCTTTTGCTGTTCTATCTTCTGATCCGCCGGCCGGCTTTTGAGGTGGAGACCCTTGCTTTCTTCCTTAGCAGCCTGGGTATGGCGGTCATCGGCTCCGTTGCTCCCGGTGAGGCGGACAAGCAGCTGATGGCCATCGCTTTGGGTCTGGTGGTGTTCCTGGCCGTGGGCTGGAGCATGCGGGATCTGGGACGGGCCAAGAAGATTCGGTACTTGGCAGCCATTGGCGGCATCGGCCTGCTGGTGGTGACGCTGCTGTTCGGAAAAACCTATTACGGCGCAAAAAACTGGCTGGTCATCGGCGGCATGTCGGTGCAGCCCTCTGAATTTGCCAAGGTATGCTTCGTTTATGTGGGCGCTTCTGCCATGGACCGGCTGATGAAGAAGCGCAATATCGTCCTGTTTATTGCCTATACCATCGTCCTGTGCGGCCTGCTTGCGATGATGAACGATTTTGGCACAGCCCTGGTGTTTTTCCTGGCCTTCCTGGTCATCGCTTATTTGCGTTCCGGTAGTGTGGGCACCATCGCCATGGCCTGTACGGCCCTTGTGTTTGCCGGTGTCCTGGTGTTGCAGATGGCACCCCATGCCCTGCAGCGGTTTGCATCCTGGCGCCATATTTGGGAAGATCCCCTGGGTGCCGGTTACCAGCAGACCCGGGCGCTGATGTGCATTGCCTCCGGCGGTCTGTGGGGCCTGGGCGTGGGCAAGGGTAAAATGAAAAATATATTTGCCGCTGATTCCGATATGGTGTTTGCCACAGTGTCGGAGGAATGGGGCCTGGCTATGATGTTGGTGGCTGTGCTGTGCATCGTGGCCCTGGCGCTGTTTAGTATCCGCAGTGCAAAGATGAGCCGCAGCAGCTTCTACGCCATCGGCGCCTGTACCGCAGCCGGGATCCTGCTGTCCCAGACCATTCTCAATGTGTTGGGTACGGTGGATGTGCTGCCGCTGACCGGCGTGACCTTCCCGCTGCTCTCCAATGGCGGCAGCAGCATGATCTGTGTCTGGGGTTTACTGGCCTTTATTAAGGCTGCCGATACCCGGCAGAATGCCAGCTTTGCTGTAAAATTGCCCCGAAGGAGGGATCGTGATGAATAGGATCGCCGGCAGAGCCTGGGCCCTGTTCTTGCTGATCGCCATTCTCCTTGGCGGCCTGGGCTTTTTCTTGAGCGAATATTTCGCAAATTCGGAGCAGTGGGCGTTGAATGGGTCCAATTCCCATGTCTATCCCAATCCGCTGCAGCCTATTCCTGCGGTAAAGGGCACCATGGTGGATCGGGATGGGAAGCTGCTTCTGAATATTGCAGACCAGTGGACCTATAGCAGCGACCCTGCCATTCGCATGGCCCTGCTGCACTGGACCGGCGACCGCCAGGGCAACATCCGGGATGCGCTGATCCACCGCTATAAGGTCCAAATGGTGGATTATGACCCGGTCAATGGCATCTACAATTACGGCGGTGCAAACGGAAAAATGACGCTGACCCTGTCGTCTGCCGTTCAAACGGCGGCACTGCAAGCCATGGGCGCCTATAAGGGAACCGTGGCGGTCTATAACTACAAGACCGGTGAGATCCTCTGCGCGGTCACCACACCCACCTTCGACCCGGACCATATTCCGGACCTTACCGGAGATGCTTATGAAGGTGTCTATTTCAACCGTTTTCTCCAGTCGGCTTATATTCCCGGCTCTATTTTCAAGCTCATCACCACGGCGGCAGCCCTGCAGGAGATCGGTGATATCCGGCAGCAGACCTTTAACTGTACCGGCTCCTACCAGTTCGGTCCGGACCAGGTCACCTGTGAAACGGTCCATGGAGCGGTGGATATGAAGACCGCTATGCAGCGCTCCTGCAACTGCGCTTTTGCCCAAATCGCCTTGCAGCTGGGACGGGAAAAGCTGCAGCAGTATGTGGATGCCTATGGCATTCTCGATCCGGTATCCTTCGACGGTCTCACAACGGTCAAGGGAAATATGGCCCTGGGAAATGCCGCTTCTGTGGAACTTGCCTGGAGCGCCATCGGCCAGCACAAGGATCAGATCAATCCCTGCGCATTCCTAACCTTCGTTGGCGCTATTGCCGGCGGCGGACAGGCCGTGCAGCCCTATGTGGTCCAAAGCGTGCAGGCTGGTGTCAAGACCACCTACGCTGCTTCCACCACTTATTTGGCCCGGATCATGCCGGAAGAAACGGCTGCCGTTTTGCAGGAACTGATGCGCAACAATGTGGTCAATGAATACGGGGAAGAGCTGTTTCACGGCCTCACCATCTGTGCGAAAACCGGCACCGGCCAGGTGGACGGCGGCAAAAAGCCCAACGCTACCTTTGCAGGCTTCGTGGAAAACGAGGAATACCCGTTGGCCTTCGTCATTTTTGTGGAAGACGGCGGCTACGGCAAAAAAGTCTGTATTCCCATTATTTCCCAGATCCTGGAAGCATGCATTGCTGTAATGTAACGGAGTTGTAGGGCGGGGTTATGACCCCGCCCTACAATTTATGTCAATGCACTATGATCTTAGGCGGAAGCTTTCTTCCGCCTTTTTTGTTTGGGAAAATCCCTGGTAGTTGCCGCATACAATTTTCCGGGAGGTGTTGCCAATGTGCAGAAGGAATCAGCTTTGCGGTGTCTGGCTGGCCGGGGTGGGTATCGGCCTGCTGGTGGCCTGCTTTTTTGAATCGGGCTTTTTCTGCTGCTGCGTGGGGATCGGGCTGGTGGCAGCTGGGGTATGCCTGCTGCAAAAAAAGTAAAGGGGTTGGGCATAAACCTGTCCACCGGTGAATAGAATGTACTATTCATCAATGGTAAGGAGTGATTTGCATGCAATTGCAATGGAGGTCCATGCCCTGCAGCTACCTGCGCTGCGGTCTGCGGCAGGTGCAAAACCAGGAGCAGACCCTGGAGCTGCGGCTGACTGAGGGAATGCCCGATATTGGCCGGGTGCTGTGGACCTGGGGTCAGGTGCATCTGCGGAGCAAGGAATGGAGAAAGGAACATATCGGCGTTGCCGGCGGCATCCAGGCCTTCGTGCTCTATGCGCCGGAGGATGGCTCGGAGCCCCGGTGTGTGGAAGGCTGGATCCCATTCCAGGGAAAATGGAATCTTCCGGAAAATCACCGGGAGGGACATATTTGGGTGGAGGCACTGCTGCGCAGTTTGGATGCCCGTGCGCTGTCTTCCCGAAAACTGATGCTCCGGGGCTCGGTGGCGATCCTGGCTGAGACCCTGGAACCTGCCCATTCACAAGTTTATGAGCCCCAGGAATTGCCGAGGGGCGTGGAAGTCTACCAGCGCACCTATCCGCTTCAGCTTTGCCGGGAGGCAGGGGAGAAGCAGTTTGCGGTGGAGGACACGCTGCCTCTTCCTGGCCCGCCAGCCCGAAAACTCCTCTGCTGTCGGGCCTGCCCGTTGACGACGGAAACCACCGTAGCCGGTAGCCGGGTGGTGGTGCGTGGCACGGTCCGTCTGCATGCGGTCTGCATGGGCGAGGACGACCGGCTGCATAGCGCTACCCTGCAGATGCCTTTTGCCCAGTTTGCGGATCTGGATACCAGCTATGATAAGGATGCATCGGCCAGTGTTGCCATGGCGGTGTCCGATCTTTCCTGGGATCTTGTGGAGGGGCAGCTGCAGATCCATTGCAGCCTGGTGGCGCAGTATGTGATTCGGGATTTGTTGCTTCTGACGCTGACCCAGGATGCCTACAGCCCGTGCCGTGTGGCAGAACCGACCGTGGAAATATTGGAACTGCCGGTAGTTTTGGATCGCTGCCAGGAGACCCTGGAGGCCCAGGTGGAACTGCCGGCCCAGGCAGAGTCGGTGGTGGATGTGCATTTTTTGCCGGATCACCCGGTGCAGTACCGGGAAAATGAAGAGATTGTGATGGAACTGCCCGCTGCCTTCCAGGCCCTTTACTACGATACCGAAGGAACGCTGCAGCAGGCATCGGGGGAGTGGTCCGGCAATTGGCGGTTGGCAGCGGGAGAAAATTGCGGCACCCGCCTGTCGGTGCAGCTGCCTGGGGAAGCGGAGGCGGCCGTCGTCAGTGACCGCATGGTGTTGACCAATACCGTAACCGTCCAGGCGCAAACCACGGTCCAGCAAAGCTTTCCCATGGTCACGGCCCTCGACCTGGGCGAACTGATCCCGGCCGACCCCCAGCGACCGTCCCTGATCCTGTGCCGGGCAGGGGAGAAGAGCCTTTGGGAATTGGCAAAGCTCTGCGGCTCCACGGTGGATGCCATCAAAGGCGCCAATCAGCTCTCCGGCGAACCTGCCGACGATCAGATGCTGCTGATCCCGGTGCAGTAAACAGACAAAAAACGGACAAAAAAGTTGATTTTTTTGAAAAATAATACTTGATTTTCACAAAAGCACGTGCTATAATACCTGGGTCTGAAATCAAGGTGAGTCCTCTGGGGTGCCGGGAACCATATCGCCGGGGTAAACACTCGCAAGAACGCCTAATATTAAGGAGGACAAAGATATGGATTTGGTTAAGGCTCTGTCCAGCCAGTACATGAAGGAAGAGCTGCCCGAAATGCGGGTTGGCGACACTGTTCGTGTGCACGTGCTGATCAAGGAAGGCTCTCGTGAGCGTATCCAGGTGATCGAAGGCACCATCATCGCCCGCAAGCATGGCGGCATCGGTGAGACCATCACCGTTCGTCGTATCAGCTACGGTGTCGGCTGTGAGAAGGTGTTCCCTGTTCACTCTCCCCGTGTGGTTTCCGTTGAGACCATCCGTAAGGGTAAGGTTCGCCGCGCTAAGCTGTACTACCTGCGTAACCGTTTCGGCAAGGCTGCCAAGGTCAAGGAGCAGGTGTAATCTGCAACTTCATAAAAAAAGAGGGGAGACCCTCTTTTTTTATTTCCCTTTTTCGCCTTATTTTCGCAAAACCGAAAATAAGGCTTTTCTTTTCGCCGTCTATCGTGTATACTAATATGGTATGCTGCTATTACTGTAAGCATTTGGGAGGGATATACTTTGGATCAAACCAATGAAGATAAGATCATAGAACATGCAGAGCAGGCTGCCAAGCAGGAAGTGGCGGAAAAGAAGCTTTCCCGGCGGCAGAGTCTATTTAAGGATTTTAGGGATCTGCTGGTGGTCATCACCGTTTTTATGCTGGTGTATGTGCTGTTTTTCCGGGCAGTTGTCGTGGTGGGTGACTCCATGTACGATACCCTGGCCAATGGCGACCGGCTGCTGGTTCTGAATAATTTTGTGTACCGTGAGCCCAAGCCCGGCGATGTGATCGTTGCCAGCAAGGATTCCTTCCGGGACGGCGAGTGCATCATTAAGCGTGTCATCGCCACGGAAGGCCAGGTGGTGGACATTGACTTTAATAAGGGCACTGTCTATGTAGACGGCGTGGCCCTGGAGGAGCCCTACCTGCATTCGGCCACCAAACATCCCGAGGGTGTCAAATTCCCTCTGGTGGTGGCGCCCGGCTGCGTCTTTGTCATGGGCGATAACCGTATGGAATCCAAGGACAGCCGTGACCCGGATATCGGTCAGATCGATGTGCGGGAGATCCTGGGCAAAGCCATCTTCCTGCTGTGGCCCGGCACCGGCTCCGGGGACAATCCTTTGAAATTTGACTTTACCCGGATCGGAGGGATCGACTGATGCAGGAAAATATGAATATTCAGTGGTACCCCGGTCATATGACCAAGACTCGCCGACAGATGGAGGCAGATCTGAAGCTGGTGGATGCGGTCTGCGAGATTGTGGATGCCCGTATCCCCCTGTCCAGCCGCAACCCGGATATCGACAATATCTGCGGCCATAAGCCCAGAATGGTGATCCTCAACCGCCTGGACCTGGCTGACCCCGATGCCACTGCCCGGTGGGCTGCCTATTTTAAGAAAAAGGGCATTGCCACCGTGGCCACCGATTGCAAGAGCCGCAAGGGCATTGCAGGCTTTACTCCTGCCGTGCGGCAGTTGCTGCATGAAAAGATCGAGCGTAATGCCGCCCGTGGCATGACCAAGGCTCTGCGGATCATGATTGTGGGCATCCCCAATGTGGGCAAATCCACCCTCATCAATCAGATTTCCGGCCGCAAGGGCGCCAAGGCGGAAAACCGGCCCGGCGTTACCCGTGGCAAGCAGTGGGTGACGGTGGACAAAGACCTGTTGCTGCTGGATACCCCCGGCATCCTGTGGCCCAAGTTTGAAGATCCCAATGTGGGACTGCTGCTGGCCTTTACCGGCGCTGTCAAGGAGGATGTCATCGACATCGAAGAGCTGTCCTGCCGGCTGATGGAGCTGCTGTGGCAGCGCTATCCCGATAAGGTGAAGGAGCGCTATGGCATCGATTGCCAGCCGGATACCCCTGGCTGGCAGCTGCTGGAGGCCGCCGGCCGCAAGCGTGGCTTCTTGCTGGCCCGTGGCGAAATCAACACCGAGCGCATGGCCAAGGTGCTGCTGGACGAGTTCCGGGACGGCAAGCTGGGCCGCTTTACTTTGGAAGAACCGGAGGAGCTGGTATGAGCGAAGTGAATCTGTGGGAAATTGAAAATTCCCATTTTGAGCGTGGCGTGGAAATCATCTGCGGCGTGGATGAAGCCGGCCGTGGCCCCTTGGCGGGTCCAGTGTGTGCCGCTGCTGTGATCCTGCCCAAGGGTCTTGAGATCCCCGGCCTCAATGACAGCAAAAAGCTGACCGACAAGAAAAGAAGAGAACTGATGCCCATCATCAAGGAGCAGGCTCTGGCCTATGCCATCGCCTTTGCTTCCCATGAGGAGATCGATGAGATCAATATCCTCCAGGCCACCTTCCTGGCCATGGAGCGGGCGCTGAATCAGCTGAATATTCGCCCCGACCTTGCTCTGATCGACGGCAATCGACAGAAGGATTTTGGTATAAATGTAGAAACCGTGGTCAAGGGTGACAGTCGCAGTGCCAACATCGCTGCCGCTTCCGTGCTGGCCAAGGTGACCCGTGACGATTACATGGAGGCCATGGCCCTGGAGCACCGCGGCTAGGGCTTCGAGATCCATAAGGGCTACGGCACCAAGGCTCATTATGAGGCCCTGCGGAACCTGGGCCCCAGCCCCATCCATCGTATGACCTTCCTGAAGAAATTTTATGGGACGGAATAACCTCAGCGGTGCCTGGGGAGAAGCCCTGGCGGCAGAGTACCTGCGGAAGAAAAAGTACACCATTGTAGCCGCTGGCTTCCGCAGCCGCTTCGGCGAGATCGACCTGATCGCGGAAAATAAGCACAATTTGGTCTTTGTGGAGGTCAAGCTCCGCAAGTCTGCCGCTTTTGCCCAGGCCAGGGACTATGTGGATCGCCGCAAACAGGACAAGCTGCGCATCACCGCATCCATTTACCTTTCTCAGCATCCAACGAAATTACAGCCTCGTTTTGATGTGATCGAAATTTATTGCCCGGAAGGGACAGCTACACAAAACCCGAAAATTACCCAAATAGAGGGGGCTTTTGAATGAACTTTCCCGTATTTGACTTGCATTGTGATACGGCTTTGGGCCTGCTGGGCCGGGACTTTACTCCCAGCAAGAACCTGAAGACCAACGACTTACATATCGACCTGGACCGGGCCTCCAAGCTGCCCGGCTATTGCCAGTTCTTCGCCTGCTTCACCACCCCCATGGAGAAGTTGCCGCCCAATATCACTGTCGAGGACGTCTTCGAACGGGAACTGAATGTGATCCTCAATGAGGTGGGCCACAATTCTGATATGATCCGTCAGGCATTCTCCCCTGAGGACATCGAGGAGAACCTGAAAAACGGCATTATGTCCGCTGTCATGACCATCGAAGGTCCTGCCGGCTTCGGCTTTGACCCCGCATTGCTGGAAATGCTGCACACCGTGGGCTTCAGGGCCTCCACCCTGGGCTGGAACGAGCAGAATGTGCTGATCGGTTCCCACAGAACCGGCGGCGGTCTGACGGACCTGGGGCGGGAATATGTGAAGGAATGCCAGCGCCTGGGCATTTTGGTGGACGTGAGCCATTGCTCCGACGAGGGTTTCTGGGACATCATCAAGGTCACCGAGGCACCCATCATCGCCAGCCATTCCAACAGCCGTGCTATCTGCGGCCACAGCCGCAATTTGACCGACGATATGTTCCGGGCCATCTGCGAGACCGGAGGCACCGCCGGCTTTAATCACTGCGCCTACTTTGTGGGCGAAAATGCGGATCTGGACACGGTCTGTGACCACATTCTCCATTTCCTGGAGCTGGATCCCGAGGGCCGTCATATTTCTCTCGGCGGTGACCTGGACGGCTGTGATGCCCTGCCTGCCGGCTTCGAGGGCATCCAGAGTTATCCCGCCATGGCCCAAAAGCTGCTGGAACGTGGCGTCGGCGAGAAGATCGTGGAGAATATCTACTGGAATAATGCGATGGGAGTGATGAAGCGTGCTGTACGCCACCACAAGAAGTAAGAGCAATATCGAAACTGCCTATAAATCCATCCACCTTGACTGCGACACCGATGGCGGCCTGTTTATCCCGTTCCGCCTGACCAAATTTTCCACAGAGGAGATTTTATCGATGAAGGATCGTTCCTTTGGTGAGAATATGGCCCAGATCCTCAATCATTTCTTCAGCTGCGGTCTCACCGGCTGGGATGTGGAATTTGCCATGGGTAAGGTGCCAGTGAAGTTCAACACCATCACCCACCGCATTTTTATTGCCGAAATCTGGCATAACAGCCAGTGGAAATTTGACCATGTGGCCCAGCTGCTGTCTGACAGGCTTCTTGGTGAGGAGGCAGGGATGACCCCTTCTAACTGGACCTTGGTTGCCCTGCGGATCGCAGTGCTCTTTGCGACCTATGGCCAGCTCATGGCCACGGAACAGGTGCAGCCATTGTCTGCCTTGGATGTGGCGGTGACCACCGGCGATTTTGCGGCTCCGATGGCTGCCTGGTATGCCCGGGAAATGGGACTGCCGGTGTCAAACATTGTCTGCGGCTGTAATGCAAACGGTGCGGTGTGGGATTTGCTGCACCATGGCCAAATGACCACCGGCGGTATCGCAGTCAAGACCATCACTCCGGAGGCGGATGTGGTGGTGCCCCGAAACCTGGAGCGGCTGGTTTATGAAACCTTGGGCATGGAAGAGGCAGCCCGGTATCTGGATTGCTGCCGTACCGGCACCATCTACGCTGTGGCCGAAGAAACTCTGGAGCAGCTGCGAAACGGTGTGTTTGCCGCTGTCATCAGCGATGATCGGGTCAATTCCGTGATCCACAGCGTTTACCGCACCAGCAATTATGTCTTTGGCCCCTACAGCGCCCTGGCCTATGCCAGCCTGCTGGATTACCGTGCCAAGACCGGCGAAAGCCGTCCTGCACTGTTGCTGAGTGAGCGCAGCCCCATCTGCGACCGTGACCAGGTGGCCAAGGCCATGCAGGTGCCGGTGGCAGAGCTTATCAAGCGTATCAATATCAGTTAAGGAGGAAATACCATGGCGCTTTATGCCATCGGCGATCTGCACCTTTGCCTTGGCGCACCGAAGCCCATGGATATTTTCGGTGGCGCCTGGGTGGGGTATATGGACAAGCTGAAAGAGGGCTTGTCCGTCATCACCGACGACGACACTACCATCCTGTTGGGTGACCTGAGCTGGGCCCTGGATCTGCAAGAGGCAAAGGAGGACTTCGCCTTCTTGAGTGCTATTCCCGGCCGGAAGATCATACTCAAGGGCAACCATGACTACTGGTGGTCCACTGCTGCCAAATTTCAAAAGTTCTGTGCAGAGCATGGCTTTGAAAACATGCACCTTCTGAACAATAACTGCTTTGACTACGGCGACATCGCCATCTGCGGCACCCGTGGCTGGTTCTTCGAGGAAGAACGCAGCGGAGAGCATGATGAAAAGGTGTTCAAGCGGGAGTTGCTGCGGCTGGAGGCATCGCTGAAGGCGGCAGGGGAGAAGCGGAAACTGGTGTTTCTGCACTATCCGCCCCGGTATAAGGGCTACACCTGCCAGGAGATTTTAGACCTGCTGGAAAAGTACGAAGTGCGCCAGTGCTTCTACGGACATCTCCACGGCCCCAGCCACAAACTGGCCATGGAGGGCCGGTGGGACGGCGTGGATTTTAAGCTAGTCGCCGCCGATTATATCGGTTTTCAGCCGGTGAAAATTATGGATTAACCCTGCGGGACACGCACAGACAGCGTGTCCTGCAGTTTTTTATGGGAAAATTCAAATTATTTCGCAAAAAAGGGTGGACAATTCCATTCTTTTCTGCTAGAATAGGCAAGTTGAAATATATAAAACAGCCGCTTTATGCGGACTGATGTAGGAGGAAACAAACAATGACTGTCAAGAACATTGAAAGAAACGGTAACCAGACCACCATCACCGTCGAGATCGACAAGGACCTGATGGAGAAGGGCGTCAACGCCGCTTACCTGAAGCAGCGCAAGAACATTCAGATCCCCGGCTTCCGCCGTGGTAAGGCTCCCCGCAAGATGATCGAGAAGATGTACGGCGCCCATGTCTTCTACGAAGACGGCCTGGAAGAGATCTTCCCCGAGGTCTACCAGGAAGCTGTCATCAACCAGGACATCAAGGCTGTTGGCCAGCCCAGCCTGACCGACATGAACATCTCCGAGGACGGCATCGTCACCCTGACCCTGACCACCGATGTGTACCCCGAGGTCACCCTGGGCGAGTACAAGGGCATCGAGGCTCCCAAGGCCGACACCACCATCTCCGATGAGCAGGTGCAGGCTGAGCTGGATCAGATGGCTCAGAACGTTGCTTCTACCGAGACCGTTGAGCGTGCCGCTGAAATGGGCGACACCGCCAACATCAACTTCGAAGGCTTCGACAACGGCGTTCCCTTCGACGGCGGCAAGGGCGAAGGCTTCGACCTGAAGCTGGGCTCCGGCCAGTTCGTTCCCGGCTTTGAGGAGCAGGTCGTCGGTATGACTGCCGGCGAGGAGAAGGACATCGACATCACCTTCCCCGAGAACTACCACGCTGAGCTGGCTGGCAAGGCTGTTGTCTTCCATGTCAAGCTGAACAAGGTCACCACCACTGTCCTGCCCGAGATGGACGACGAGTTCGCTAAGGACGTTTCCGAGTTCGACACCCTGGACGAGCTGAAGGCTGACATCCGCGCCAAGGCTGAGGAGAATGCCAAGAAGCAGGCTGAGTCCGCTTTCGAGCAGGCTTGCGTCGAGAAGGTTGCCGAGCTGACCACCGTTGATATGCCCAAGGGCCTGGTGGAGGCTGAACTGGACAACCAGATGGAGCGCTTCGCTTACCAGCTGCAGATGAGCGGCTACTCCATGGAGCAGTACGCCAAGATGATGGGCGGCGATATGGGCACCATGCGCAACGCTTTCCGTCCCGCTGCTGAGAAGCAGGCTAAGATCAACGTGACCCTGGCCAAGATCGTTGAGGTCGAGGGCATCACCGTCTCCGAGGAGGAGATCAACGCCGAGGTCGAGAGTCTGGCCAAGCAGTACGAGCTGGAGGTCGAGAAGGTCAAGGCTATGGTTCCCGCCGCTGAGATCGAGGAGAACCTGAAGACCCGTAAGGCTGTCAAGGTCATCGTCGACAACGCTGTTGCCGTCGCTCCCAAGGCTGAGTAATTGAAATTTGGGTAGGGGACGGGTTACTCGTCCCCTACATTCGCAATTGACCGGAATAACCCTTCCAAAAAATGGTTAAACTGTTTTGAAACCCTGAAAGGAGACTTTGACCATGCCTTTGATTCCCTATGTTGTGGAGCAGACCAGCCGTGGCGAACGCAGCTACGACATTTTCTCCCGTCTGCTGAACGACCGTATTATTTTCCTGTCCGAGGAAGTCAATGATGCCACTGCCAGCCTGATCGTGGCTCAGCTGCTGTACCTGGAGGCCCAGGACCCGGATAAGGATATCCAGTTCTACATCAATAGCCCCGGCGGCTCTGTCACTGCCGGTATGGCGATCTACGATACCATGCGCTATATCAAGTGCGATGTGGCCACCATCTGCGTAGGTATGGCTGCCTCCATGGGCGCATTCCTGCTGTCCGCCGGCACCAAGGGCAAGCGTATGGCTCTGCCCAACTCCGAAATCATGATCCACCAGCCTTCCGCCGGTACCCAGGGTCAGATCACCGATATGGCTATCCACATGAAGCGCCTGCAGACCATCAAGGATCGGATGAACAAGATCCTGGCCGAAAACACTGGAAAGTCTGTGGAAGAGGTCACCGCCGCCTGCGAGCGTGATAACTTCCTGTCTGCCCAGGAGGCCCAGGAATTCGGCATCATCGATCGGGTGCTGGAGCATCACTAAGCGTCCGAAAGGCGGTAACATTTCGTGGCAAACATGGAAGAAAAAGAGCCGATCTGCTGTAGTTTCTGCGGCAGACAGGAAAACCAGGCCCGGCTGATCGCCGGCCCCGGTGTCTATATCTGCAGCGAATGCGTGCAGACCTGCTGCGACCTGCTGCAGGACGATATGGACGATTACGATATGCCGGATCATCTGCCCACTCCTATGGAGATGAAGCAGTACATGGACGGCTACATCATTGGCCAGGAGAAGGCAAAAATTGCCCTGTCCGTGGCTGTGTATAACCACTATAAGCGGATCTACCTGGCGAAAAACAGCGAGGTGGAGCTGCAGAAGAGCAACATCCTGCTCATTGGCCCCACCGGCTCTGGCAAGACCCTCTTTGCTCAGACCCTGGCCAAGATCCTGGATGTGCCCTTTGCCATCGCCGATGCCACCACGCTGACCGAGGCCGGCTATGTGGGTGACGATGTGGAGAATATCCTGGTGCGGCTGGTGCAGGCGGCGGATTTCGATGTGGAGCGTGCCCAGAGGGGCATCATTTACATCGACGAGATGGACAAGATCGCCCGCAAAAGCGGGAATACCTCCATCACCCGTGACGTGTCCGGTCAAGGTGTCCAGCAGGCCCTGCTGAAGATCCTGGAGGGTACCGTTGCCGGTGTACCGCCTCAGGGCGGCAGAAAGCACCCCCAGCAGGAGCTGATCCAGGTGGATACTAGCAATATCCTCTTCATTTGCGCCGGTGCTTTCGACGGCCTGGAACAGATCATCGAGAGCCGCACTGACAAGTCTGCCATCGGCTTCGATGCTCCTGTGCAGAGCAAAAAGGCCCGGGACGTGGGCAAGCTCCTGGCCCAGGTGCAGCCCCATGACCTGCTGAAATTTGGCATCATTCCCGAATTGGTGGGACGCCTGCCCGTGATCACCTGTCTGGAAAGCCTGAAGAATGAAGATCTGGTTGCAATCCTGACCCAACCGAAAAATGCCCTGGCAAAGCAGTACGCTGCCCTGCTGGAGCTGGACGGCGTGGAACTGGAGATCACCCGGGAGGCCCTGGAAGCTGTGGCGCAGAAGGCCCTGGAGCGTGAGATCGGCGCAAGAGGCCTGCGCGCGGTCATGGAAAAGGTGATGACCGGCATCATGTTCCAAATCCCGTCGGATCTGACCATCAAAAAGGTCATCATCACGGCCCAAAGCCTGGAGGACGGGCAGCCCCAAGTCATCCGTGACCAGCAAAATCCCCGCAGCCAGCTGGGCGCATAAGCAAATCGTTTTCTTGGAGGGGTAGGCGACTACCCCTCGTTTTTCAAAAGGAAGGTGAATTATGAGCGTAGAATTGATTTCCGGGCAGATGCCCATCCTGGCCCTGCGTGGCCTGACGGTGTTTCCGGATCAGACCGTTCATTTTGACATCGGCAGACCCAAGTCCATCAAGGCCTTGGAAACTGCCATGAAGGGCAACCAAACCCTGTTTTTGGTGCCCCAAAAGGATATTGTGGAGGATGATCCCAAGCTTGGCGGCCTGTACCCCATCGGTACCGTGGTCAAGGTCAAGCAGGTTCTGAAAAATCAGGGCGATACCCTCCGTGCCCTGGTCACCGGCCTGTGCCGTGGAAAAATCGTGGAGCTGGATTCCGATGAGGATTATCTGTCCGGCCTGGTGGAGGCGGTCAAGGAATTGCCCAGCGCCGACAGCGCCCGCAACGAGGCCCTGTGCCGGGACGGCAACATGCTCTATGGAATGTACTGCGAGCTGCTGGAGCATCCTGCCCAAACCGTCATGCTGCGGATGATGGCCAGCAAGGACCCCGGCTTCATTGCTGACTCCATTGCCCAAAATTCCGGCATCGACTTTGCGGATAAGTGTAAGCTGCTGTGCCAGCTGAACCCCGTCCGCCGCCTGGAGCAGGCCAGCCGTCTGCTGCACCGGGAAATGGAAGTGCTGCAGTTGGAGGCGGAGATCCAGGCCAAGACCAATGCGGTCATGGACAAGAATCAGAAGGAATACTACCTGCGTGAGCAGATGCGTGTGATCCGCAAGGAGCTGGGTGAAGAGGACGAATACACGGAATACGAAGAATTCCGCAATAAAATCCAAGCCCTGAAATTGCTGGAAGAATCGGAAAAGAAGGTTCTGAAGGATGTGGAGCGGCTGAAGAAGCAGCCCTTCGGCTCTGCCGAGGCTTCCGTTCTGCGCAATTACTTGGATACCGTCCTGGACATTCCCTGGAATGAGCGCACCAAGGAACGGGTGGATGTAGACCATGTCCGCAAGGTGCTGGACAAGGACCACTTCGGTATGGAAAAGGTCAAGGAACGGATCCTGGAGATCATGGCAGTGCGCCAGATGGCCCCTGAGATGCCGGCGCAGATCATCTGCCTGGTTGGCCCTCCCGGCGTGGGCAAGACCTCCATTGCCTATTCCATAGCAAGAGCCTTGAACCGTAAGATGGCCCGCATCGCTTTGGGCGGCGTCCACGACGAGGCCGAGATTCGTGGTCACCGCAAGACCTATGTAGGCGCTATGCCCGGTCGCATCCTGGCCGGTATCATCCAGGCCGGCAGCGCCAATCCGCTGCTTCTGCTGGACGAGATCGACAAGCTGGGCCGTGACCATCGCGGTGACCCCAGCGCGGCACTGCTGGAAGTGCTGGACGGCGAACAGAACAAGACCTACCGGGATCACTACCTGGAGATTCCCTTCGATTTGAGCGAGTGCCTGTTCATCACAACCGCCAATACCCTCGATACCGTACCTCGGCCGTTGCTGGACCGTATGGAGATCATAGAGCTGGGTTCTTATACCGATGAAGAGAAGCTGATGATCGCCAAGAATCATCTGATCCCCAAGCAGCTTGTAAAGCACGGCCTGAAAAAGCCCCAGCTTCGTTTGACCGACGATGCCATCCGGGAGGTCATTACCTGCTACACCCGGGAATCCGGCGTCCGCAACCTGGAGCGTTCCATCAGCGCCATCTGCCGCAAGGCTGCCATGCTGTTGGTGGAAAATCCGGAGCGTAAGCGCCTGAGCATCACCGGTGGCAACCTGGAGGAATACTTGGGCGTCCGCAAATTCCTGCCGGACCGACTGCCTAGCCAGGACGAAGTGGGCCTGGTCACCGGCCTCGCCTGGACTTCTGTCGGCGGCGAGACTTTGGAAGTGGAAGTCAATGTGATGGACGGCTCCGGCAAGCTGGAACTGACCGGCAACCTGGGCGATGTGATGAAGGAATCTGCCCATGCGGCGCTGAGCTTCATCCGTGCCAATGCCCAGCGCCTGGGCGTTGCTGCAGATTTTTATAAGACCAAGGACATCCATGTCCATTTCCCCGAGGGCGCTGTTCCCAAGGATGGCCCTTCTGCCGGTGTCACCGTGACTACCGCCATGGTTTCCGCACTGACCGGCACCCCTGTCCGCCGGGATGTGGCCATGACCGGTGAGGTTTCCCTCCGTGGCCGTGTTATGCGCGTCGGCGGTCTGAAAGAGAAGACCATGGCCGCTCTTCGCCACGGCATTTCCACCGTCATCATCCCGGAGGAAAACCTGCGGGATCTGGAGGAGATCGATCAGACCGTCCGCAAGAGCCTCAATTTTGTGGCAGCCAGAACCATGGATACGATTCTGGAAACGGCACTGGTGCGCAATCCAGAGCCGGTGGCCCCGGTGCTGGATATTCCGAAGGATATGCAGAAGACCCACAAGCCCCGGATCCGCCAGTGAGGTAACGCTATGAATTTTAATAACGTGGAATTTCTCATTTCCGCAGCGGCTCCCAAGGATTTCCCTAAGAGCCGCCTGCCGGAGATCGCCTTTGCAGGCAAGTCCAATGTGGGTAAGTCTTCCGTCATCAACCGCATCCTCAACCGCAAAAATTTCGCTCGTGTGGGTGATAAGCCCGGCAAGACCATCCATGTCAACTACTTTACCGTGGATAAGAAGTGCTACTTTGTGGACCTGCCCGGCTACGGTTATGCCAAAGTCTCCCAGTCCGAAAAGGATCGTTGGGGCAAGCTGATGGAGGACTATTTCGCTGCCGGACGCATTACGCTGGGCGTGCTGATCGTGGATTACCGTCATGCCCCCACCAATAATGACATCACCATGGCCGATTGGTTTATCCAGAGCGGCTGTCCCTTCGTTGTGGTGGCCAATAAGATGGACAAGCTGAAAAAGTCCGAGCTGGAACCGAATCTTGTCACCATTCGGCAAGATCTGGGTCTGCCGGAAGGCACGCCCATCATTCCGTTCTCTGCCGAGAAGGGCCAGGGTAAGGATGAACTGGTCAAGTACATTTTGCAGGCCGTCAAAGAATGACATGAGCCCACCGCCGTCGGCGGGGGGCTTTTTGTAGGGTCGCCCCCACTTTACATTTTATGGATTTGTGGTAAAATGGAAAAAAGAGGGTGAGTTTAAGACGGATAGACAGAAGAAATGGGTATATTTCCTGGCGATCTGTATCGTGATCGTCTTTATGGCGGCAGTAACCTGGTTTGTGGGCAGACCGCTGGTTGCCTTTGCCGAGGACCCCGAGGCCTTCCGGTCCTGGGTGGATGCCTCTGGTATTTGGGGCCGGGTGCTGTTTGTGGGCATGGTGGTGCTGCAGGTGGTGGTTGCCTTCATTCCGGGTGAACCCATCGAACTGGCTGCCGGCTATGCCTTCGGTTTCATCGAGGGAAGCTTGCTGACCTTGGCTGGTTTCCTGATCGGTAGTTGGCTGGTCTTTGCCCTGGTGCGTCGGTTCGGTAGGAAGCTGGTGGAAATTTTCTTTCCCGAAAATAAGCTCAATGAGATCAAATTTCTGCAAAATCCGAAGAAAACCCGGATTATCAGCTTTTTGCTTATGCTGATCCCCGGCACCCCCAAGGATATGCTCAGCTACTTTGCGGGGCTTACGAATTTGAAAACAGGGGAGTGGTTGGCCATCGTGGCCATCGGCCGTCTGCCGTCCCTGCTCACCTCCACCATCACCGGCGCAGCCGCCGGAGAGAAGAACTACATCCTCACCGCTGTTTCTCTCGGCATCACCGTAATCCTTACCATGGCGGGTATTTGGTACTACCGCAGAATTTGTAAACAGGAGGCCAGTGTATGATTTTAAAGATTGACGATTGGGAATTTGACATTGACCTGGAGCGCACCATGGCCTACTCCGCCGCAGAGGCAGCGGAGCATTGCGACTGCGCCTATTGCCGCAATTTCTATGCCGCTGTTGATGAAACTTTTCCGGGATTGCGTCCATTCCTGTCACAATTTGGCATTGATGTGGAAGCCCCGGACGAGCTGATGCCCTTTACAGCTAGAAATTTATGTGTTCTGTATGCGGTGAGTGGAAGGATCACACATATAGGTAAGGAACCTATTTTCTTGGAGACTTTACGTGTAGATCCTGAGGATCCAATGGTCAGTATGATCAATACCGATTGCCCCAGACCGATCTTTATATTGAGCGTAGGACCATTTGATATTCCTTGGGTGTTAGATGAACCCTTGGTGGAAGATGAAATTGTTTCTCCTGCGAATCAGCCGTCCTTCTTAAAGAAAATGTGGGATCGACTGCTGGGCCTTCTAAAACCCGACGGCCCGGTTTCCTAAATAGCAAAAGCGCGCTGCCTAGTGCAACGCGCTTTCACTTATTTGGAAGAAACTGTATGACGGTTCTTAAGATTTCTCAGGTCATTTCCAAAATTCTTATGATCAAAGATCATGCTCAGGCCAAAGGCCAGGGGCGTCACCAGGATGAAGGCCGGGATGATCATCCAGAACCAGGGCCAGTATTTGGTCTGACCGGCAAATTCGCCTACGGGAATGGTGCGGAAGAACTTGGGGCAGAACAGTGCAAAAAAATTGCCGATGGCATCATCGCTGCCGGGGCCCCAGATGTAGGAAGAATTCTTATAACCGATGGCAAAGATATCATTGCCCCGCAGCGGGATAAAGCCCAGCTCGCTCTGGAAAATTTGATTGAGCATGATAAACAGCATCAGCAGCAGAAGACCGATGGGCGCTGCTAAAATTCGCTTGTAGGACAGCTTGTGATGGCCCAGCATCACCATCAGCAGCGGCACCGTCATGATCATCCAGTGATGGAAATAGAAGCGGACGATGTCCCAGAATTCCGCCAGCTGATCCAGCTTGGCAATGGGCTCCTGGGGATAGAACAGGACGACCAAACCGCTGATTACACCGATATAGAACATATAATCCTTGATGTACTTATTCTTACAGAAATAGAAGAAGGGAAACAGGGCGATGTTGGCACCGCAGATATTGACAAACCAGGAGTCCCGCAGCATTCTGGCCTCATCGATTGAGTAGGGTGGGATATACACCTTCAGAAAGTGCAGCAGCAGGCCAAGCAGCAAAAGACCATAGAGAACACCATGCTGCACCTTGGAATTTGCCTTCCGCAGGGCGAAATACAACCCAACCGTAGCGCCGATTTGCAGGAAAAACCAGAAGAAGTACCATCCATTGAACATTTCGATTATCATTTTGTAATCACTCCTGTCCAATAAGTTACATAAATAATACCACAGGTTACAAATAATTACAAGACCTATTTATAAAAAAGAACGGCAAAATGCCGTTCTTTTTTCGTCTTACTGATTTGCCTTGGCTGCCTTCAGGGCTCTTGCCAGCTGATCGGGACAGGAGGTGGGGCGGCCGCCGCAGCTGATGCCTTCCACGCGGGCGATGACCTCGTCCACATTCATGCCTTCCACCAGCTTGCCGATGCCCTGCAGATTGCCGTTACAACCGCCGATGAAGTGCAGATTATGGACCTTGCCTTCCTCAATGTCGAAAATGATCTGCTGAGAGCAGGTGCCGCTGGTCTTGTAGGTGTACTGCATAATGAAAATTCCTTTCTTTATTAGAGAATAATATCAACAAATTCAGCCTGCGCTATGTCGCACAGTGCATCCGGAGCGAGGATCATCTGATGCCCCCGTTCTCCGGCGGATACGGCGATCTCCTCCCAAAGCTGGGCGGTCTCGTCGATGTGGGTGGGGTAGTGCTTCTTCATGCCGATGGGACTGCAGCCGCCCCGGATGTAGCCGGTTAGTGGCAGAAGCTCTTTGACGGCGATCAGCTCCATGCTTTTATCCCCTGCAGCACCGGCTGCTTTCTTCAGATCCAACTCGCAGCACACCGGAATGCAGAACACATGAATGCCTGTCTTCGGGCCCCGGGCCACCAGGGTCTTGAACACCTGCTCCCGAGGAAAGCCGATGGCATCGGCGGCGTGTTCACCCCGGAGGTCATCTTCGCTGTATTCATAAAATACTTCCCGGCAGGGGATGCCGCTTCTTTCGACGATGCGGACAGCGTTGGTTTTTGTAGCCATGAAAATTCACCACATTCCATTATACATGATTTTCGTTATAGATGCAAGAGTGAATTATTGGAATCATTTGTGGGTATCCTAAAAGAAAAATCCCGGAGGTTCTTTATGAGCGATAAAAAGGATACCACACAAATCGAGCAGCATGAGCAGGTTGTGGAGCTGGGTGCTGATGTAACCAAGTCAGACAAGGGCAATATCTATACCCTGACCATCATCGGCCAGGTGGAGGGCCATATGATTGCGCCGGACAACGTCAAGACCACAAAATATGAGCACATTCTGCCGTTGTTGGCCAGTATTGAGGAAAGCGATGAGTTTGACGGCCTGCTGTTGCTGCTGAACACCGTCGGCGGCGATATCGAGGCCGGCCTTGCCATTGCGGAAATGATCGCCGGCATGAAAAAGCCCACGGTCTCCCTGGTGCTGGGCGGTGGTCACTCTATCGGCATCCCCCTGGCGGTCTGCACGAAAAAGAGCTTTATTACCCCAACGGCCAGCATGACCGTCCATCCGGTGCGAATGACGGGCCTGGTGGTCGGTGCCCCTCAGACCTTCCGTTATTTCCAGCGGATCCAGGAGCAGATCGCCGATTTTGTCACTGCCAATTCCCGGATCTCCCGTGCTGATTTTGAGGACTATATGATGGCCACCGGTGAGATCGCTACCGATGTGGGTACCATCCTCTACGGCAAGGAGGCCGTATCCTCGGGCCTCATTGATAAGCTGGGCGGCCTCAGCGACGCACTGGCAGCTCTGCATCGGATGATCGGAAAAAATAAGAAATAATTTTCGTTTCGGGGTGGAAATCCGGGGCGTCCTATGGTATAATTGAATAGATTATGGGAAAGGAGGTACTGCCCTTGGATTGGCTCGTTTATATTTTTTATGGCTTCATTTCCGGCCTGGGACAGATCCTGCCGGTTTCTGTCGGCGCCCATGATTTCTTCCTGGAACTGATGACAAATTTCAGTGCCGACCAGCCCTTGCTGCAGCTGAGCAGCCATTTTGCCTCGCTGCTGGCCCTGGGCCTGTTCTTCCGTCATCGCATCGCCCATATCTATCGGGAAATGCGTACCGCATCGCTGCCGGCCAAAAGCCGCAAGCGCCAGCCCGATCTTGTGGCTGTGCTGGACGGCCGGGTGCTGCTGGCGATGCTGATCCCCATGGCCATTGGCTTGCTGCTGACCCGTTCCGTTACAGCCCGTACTGCCAATTTGCCCATGGTGTCGCTGATGCTGCTGCTGAGCGGTCTGATGCTTTATTTGCCCCAATTCCTCCAGGGTGCCAACCGGGATTCCCGTCATCTTTCCCGGCTGGAGGCCTTTGGTTTCGGTGTCTGCGCGGGCCTGTCGGCGCTGCCCGGCGTGTCCCGAACCGGTATGGTTTTGTCTGTCGGTGCTGTTCGAGGCTGTGAGCGCAGATATACCCTGGATCTTTCTATGCTGGCGATGATTCCGCTGCTGCTTCTGATGATGGTGATGGATCTGGTTGGGCTGCGGCTTGTGCTGACATCTATCGGTCTGCTGCAGATCGTTTATGCCCTGCTTGCGGCAGCCGCTTCTTTCGGCGCTACTTGTTTGGCCATTGCCGCCATGCGATTTTTGGTGGTTAATCGAGGCTACACGGTTTTTAGTTATTACAACTGGGGACTTGCGATCTTCGGTTTTATTCTCTACCTGGTGATTTGACAGGAGGTTACATAATGGCACAAAAGAAATCCGCCAGCCAGGCCCAAAAGGCAGCGGCAAAATCCAAATCCAATAAGACTGCTCCGACAAAGAAGGGCAAGAACGCCCCGAAGCCCGAGGAGAAGGTGGTCATTCCGCCCAGACTCATCAGCTCTGTGGTCTGCGCAGCCCTGTTTTTGCTGTTTTTGATTATTTTCCTGAACCAGGACGGCGCACTGACCAAGCTCGTTTACCATGTCATTTTGGGTATTTTCGGCAGCGTGTCCTTCTATATTGCCATCCCTGTGCTGCTTTATATGTTTATCATCCAGGCCTTCAGCGGTAAGCGTCCTGTGATCATGCGTACTGTGAGCCTGGGCTGCTTCGTGCTGATTTGCGGCTGCATCGCCCATCTGATGCTGCCTGTGGGTGAACTGAGTAAGGGCTTCCGTCTTGTGGCGGATCTCTACCGTGGCGGCATCCAGGGTACCACCGGCGGCGTCCTCTGCGGCTGCCTGGCTATGCTGCTGAAGTTCCTCTGCGGCAAGGTCATCTCCATGATCCTTCTGATCATCATGGCCGTGTTGGCCCTGTTGGGCGGTATGCAGATTACCATCCCCAGCATTATCCGTGCGGTGCAGAACCGTCCCAGAGCAGAGTGGGAAGATGAGGAAGTGGAGGTCCAGGAGCCTGCGGCTGTGCTGGTCAACCATATTGCCACTAAGCGCATCGAGCATATCGAGAAAAAGCGACAGAAGCAGGCAGAGCAGGCAGAACAGCCTGCAAAGCCGGTGCAAAAGAAGTCCAAGGCTGAAGAACTGATGCGCCAGATTGAGGAGGATACAGACCGGCCCGTGGCGGCAGCGGAGCAGCCTGTGACTGCCCAGAGCGATGACTCAATCTTCACCCCCGTGGCAGCAAAGCCCAAAAAGCAACTGACTGAGGATATTCCAGAGGAGATGCCCATACTGGATATGGAGCAGATCCCCCAGGAGATTCCGGCCGAAACGCCCTCGGTGAAGACTCCGGAAGAAAAGCCCGCTCCCAAAGTTACTGCCAAGGAAGCGGCCGATTCCGCCGCTTTGGTTGCCATGGAGATTGCGGAAAACGCAGCCATTGAGAAGCCTGTTTATTGCTTCCCGCCCATTGATCTTCTGAACCGGGCCAGCAGCGGCGTGGCCGATGGCACTGCCGAAATGCGGGAAAATACCCGCCGACTCAATGAAACCCTGGCCAGCTTCAAGATCGAGGCCCATATTACCAATGTCACCCGTGGCCCCAGCGTTACCCGTTATGAGGTGGAGCTGGATAAGGGCGTGCGTCTGAACAAGCTGACCACCGTGGCTGACGATATCGCCCTGAGCCTGGGCGCCTCCGGTGTCCGTATCGCTGCGGTGCCCGGTAAGATCTCCATCGTCGGCATCGAGGTGCCCAACCGGGCCGTTACCACCGTTTCTCTGCGGGAAGTCATCGGCTCTCCCGAATTTGAAAAGGCCAAGTCCAAGTCCTCCTTTGCCGTCGGCAAGGACATTGGCGGCACCTGCATCGTGGGCAATATTGCAAAGCTTCCTCATATGCTGATTGCCGGTACAACCGGTTCCGGTAAGTCCGTCTGCATGAACTCCATCATCATCAGCCTGCTCTACAAGGCAAGTCCTGAGGATGTCAAGCTCATTATGATCGACCCCAAGATGGTGGAACTGGGTATCTATAATTCCATTCCCCATCTGCTGATCCCCGTGGTCACCGACCCTAAGAAGGCTGCCGGCAGCCTCCAGTGGGCCGTCACGGAAATGATGCGTCGCTATAAGTCCATGTCCGATGCCGGTGTCCGTGACCTGGAGTCTTACAATTCCATCATGGAGGCCGAGGAAGGGGAGAAACTGCCCCAGGTGGTGGTCATCATTGACGAGCTGGCGGACCTGATGCTGGTGGCTGCCAAGGAAGTGGAAGAATCTATCTGCCGTATTGCCCAAATGGGCCGTGCAGCGGGCATACACCTGATTATCGCCACCCAGCGGCCCTCTGCTGATGTCATCACCGGCCTTATGAAGGCAAACATTCCTTCCCGTATCGCCTTTGCGGTTGCTTCCGCTATGGAATCCCGCATCATTCTCGATACCATGGGCGCGGAAAAATTGGTGGGTAAGGGCGATATGCTCTTTAGTCCCATTGGCAGCGGCAAGCCCCTGCGTGTCCAGGGCTGCTTCGTCAGCGATGCGGAGGTAGAGGCTGTCGCCACCTATGTCAAGGATCATTTCAATACAGCTTATGATGCCAGCATCATGGAAGATATTGACAAGCGCGCCACCCAGACCGGCTCCGGCAAATCTGCCACTGTGTCCGATCCCGAGCCCAATGATGCAGAGCTGGACGGCGACGAGATGCTGCCGGCAGCTGTCGATGTGATCCTGGAAACCGGTCAGGCTTCTGTTTCCATGCTCCAGCGCCGGCTGAAGCTGGGCTATGCCCGTGCCGCCCGCATTGTGGACGAAATGGAAGAAAAGGGCATCGTTGGTCCCTTCCAGGGCAGTAAGCCCCGTACCATTTTGGTGACCAAGGAGCAGTGGGAGGCAATGAAGGCCGGCCAATCTGCCCAGATGGGCTTTGACGACCTGGAAGCTCCCTTCGACGGCGTTCCCGAAGAACTGGATTAATGCAAAATGTGCCCGACACATCTGTCGGGCACATTTTTTGTTATAGAGATTGACATTCTTGATACTTCGTGCTACGATGTATAACGTACAAGGAGGTATGCTATGGATATTCAGTTGAAACGAGGCCTGTTGGACGTATGCGTACTGTCCGCCATCGATGAGGAGGAATCCTACGGTTACAAGATCATCAAGGATCTGAGTCCCTATGTCGCCCTGTCGGAATCCACTTTATATACGATCCTGAAGCGCCTGGAAACTGCCGAAATGCTGACCGTCCGCACGGCAGAGCACGGCGGCAGACTCCGTAAATACTACCGCATTACCCCGGATGGGAAGAAACGCATCCAAGAATTTAAAGACGATTGGATAGAAATTCTTGCCATTTACCGATTTGTCACCAAGGAGGGAAGAGATCATGACAAAGCTTGAATTTATACTGACTCTGCATAAAAAACTATCGGATCTTCCCCAGGAGGAAGTGGAAGAACGGCTGCGGTTTTATACTGAAATGATCGAAGACCGCATGGAGGACGGCGTCCTGGAAGAGGAAGCCGTGGCGGCTGTTGGCACCATCGACGAGATCGCAGTCCAGATCCAAGCAGAGGTTTCTGTTGTCAAAACCGAGAAAGAACCGCCGAAAAAGCAGCGCAAGGGGGGGCAGATTGCTTTGCTGATCCTGGGCAGCCCACTGTGGGTGCCGCTGCTGATCGCAGCGTTCGCTGTTGCATTGTCCATCTACGTTTCCCTGTGGTCTGTGATTGGCTCCCTGTGGGCTATCTTCGCCTCTGTGGTGGTCTGCAGTGTGACGGGCCTGGTGTCGGGTGTTTTTTTCGCTCTGGGCGGAAATGGAACCACGGGACTGGCGACCCTTGGTGTGTCAGTGGCTTGTCTGGGCCTGGCGATCTTCCTGTTCCTTGGCTGTAAGGCCCTTACAGATGCCACGATCCGGCTGACCGCCAAACTCTTTCGGCGTCGGAAAAAGGAGGAAGCAAAATGAATAAGAAAACCATTCTCTTGCTGATTGTTGCAACCGCACTGGTTCTGGTGGGCGGCCTCCTCTTTTGTGTTGCAATGGCCGGCCTGAACTGGGACTTTACCAGGCTGTCCACGGTACGCTATGAAACCAATGAGCATGTGATCGGGCTGCCGTTTGATCATATCATGATCGATACAGATACGGCGGACATCCAGTTGGTATCGGCAGAAACCGCAGCGGTGATCTGCTATGAACAGGAAAACGGGAAGCATTCCGTAACTGTCAAGGATGGCACATTGTATATCAAGATCCATGACGATATGCAATGGTATGAGCGAATCGGTGTCAATTTTGACACACCGAAGATCACTGTCTGCATTCCGAAGGGGCAGTACGATACGCTCCGAATAAAAGGTAGCACCGGTGATGTAACGATTCCGAGTGAATTTCAATTTCTCAGCATGGATATTACCCAGAGTACCGGTGATGTCAAATGCCAGGCTTCTGTTTCCGGTAATATGAATATCAGCACCAGTACGGGAGCCATCTACTTGGAAAATATGCAGGCCAATGCTATTGGACTGTCCGTATCTACCGGCAAAATTACATTGCGCGATGTCAGCTGCGAGACAAATTTGAATGTACGGTTATCTACAGGTGACGCGACCCTTACCAATGTTTCCTGTCAGAATTTGGAAACTACCGGCGATACCGGCGATCTGTCCCTTCATGGTGTGATCGCTTCAGGAAACTTCTTCATCGAGCGAACCACCGGCGATGTGACCTTTGATCGCTGCGATGCAGCGCACATGACCGTTGTCACCGACACCGGCGATGTGACCGGCACCCTGGTTATGCCGAAGATTTTCTTCTGCGAAACCGAAAGCGGCCGGGTAGATGTGCCCAAAAGTACCACCGGCGGCACCTGCAAGATCACCACCGATACCGGTGATATCTCTCTGGATATCGTAAAATAAAAATGAGCCGCAATCATTACGATTGCGGCTCGTTCTGTTTACAATCCTGCGGCAATATCGAGAATCGCATTGGCGGCGGAGTCCTTGGACTGCAGGGGCAGATCGGTAAGACTGTCCTTGGTGATGACGGTAATCACATTGGTGTCCACGCCAAAACCGGCGCCCTCCACCTTCAAGTTGTTGGCGCAGATCATGTCGGCGTTTTTCTTTACCAGCTTTGCCCGGCTGTTTTCGATGAGGTTCTCCGTTTCCATGGAGAAACCGCAAATGACTTGATCTGCCCGGCGGTGTTCGCCCAGCCATTTCAGAATGTCCTGGGTGCGGTTTAAGGGGATGGCCATGTCGCCGTCCTTCTTCTTGATCTTGTTGTCGGCGTAACTGGCGGGGGTGTAGTCGGCAATGGCGGCGGCCATGAAGATCATATCGGCCTCCGTTGCATGGCTGGACACCGCCTGGAACATATCGGCCGCAGATACGATGCTGACCATCTTCACAAAGGGCAGGGGGGCCAGGTTCACAGGACCAGACACCAACGTCACATCGGCACCACGCAGTGCGGCCATCTTTGCGATGGCGTAGCCCATCTTTCCGGTGGAATGGTTGGTCAGATACCGCACCGGATCCAGAGCCTCCTGGGTGGGACCGGCAGTGACCAGCACCTTCTTGCCGGCCAGGTCATGGGGCATACCGATATGGTGCAGGATCCGTTGCACAAGATCCTCAGGCTCCGGCATCTTGCCCTTGCCCACAGCGCCGCAGGCCAGGCGGCCGGCAGCAGGCTCCACCACATCCCAGCCATAACGGCGAAGAATATCCAGATTGTCCTGCGTTACAGGGTTCTCATACATATTGGTGTTCATGGCCGGGGCAATGAGCTTGGGACAGCGGCACGCCAGCACCGTGGTGGTCAGCATATCATCTGCCAGACCGTGGGCCAGTTTTGCGCAAACATTGGCGGTGGCCGGGGCGATGATCACCAGGTCCGTCCGCTGCGCCAGGGAGATATGCTCCACCTGGTGGGAGAAATTCCGGTCAAAGGTGTCCACCATGGTGCGCCGTCCGGTGAGCTGTTCAAAGGTCAGAGGCGTGACAAATTTGGTGGCGTTTTCTGTCATGACCACCTCCACATTGGCGTGCAGTTTTACCAGTGCGGAAGCCAGGGCAGCGGCCTTGTAGGCGGCGATGCCACCGGTGACACCCAAAAGTATGGTCTTATCTTTCAGCATGGATATCCCTCCTGCGTAATTTTTTCCATTATAATATATTTTTGCCCCGGTGTAAAGGAAAGAATTTTCTCTTGTAATTATTGGAAAAGTATGTATAATGGTCTTGTAAATTGCACTGTATCCGCACAGGCGGAACGGCAGCAGGAGGAATTGAATATGAATCATAAAAAGCTTGACACCCGACAGCTGGTCACCACGGCCATGCTCTGTGCCATTCTGCTGGTCATGTCTTTTACCCCCCTGGGGTATCTGAACATCGGCCCCCTGGCCATTTCTTTTAACATGATCCCTGTGGCCATCGGTGCCATCACCCTGGGCCCCGTTGGTGGCATGATCCTGGGTGGCATATTTGGCATCACCAGTTTTCTGCAGTGTATGGGCATCGGCGGCATCAGCGCCATGGGCGTGGTCCTCTTTGAGATCAACCCCTTTTTGGCTTTTGTACAACGGTTTGTGCCCCGGCTTTTGGCCGGTCTGCTTTCCGGCTATATCTTTCGGGGCGTGAAAAAGCTCACCAATTCCGGCGTTGCCTGTTTTGCCACAGGCTTTGCCGCAGCACTGCTGAACACGGTGCTGTTTATGACTGCCCTGGTGCTGCTGTTTGGCAGAACGGACTATGTCCAGGGCCTCATGGGCGGCCGCAACGTGATCCTGTTTATCTGCGCTTTCGTTGGCATCAATGCGGTGGTGGAAATGATCGCCGCTGCCCTGGTGGTTGGCGTGGTTGGCAGAGTGCTTACAAAATTCTTGGTCAGGAGATAAAGCTATGCTTCTTGCAATCGATATCGGTAATACCAACATCGTCATCGGCGTCATTGACAACGATGAGATCGTATTCAAGGCCCGCATCGCCACGGAGCGACAGCGTACCTCCGACCAGTACGGTGTGGAGATCAAGAACATGCTGGAAGCCTTCGGCGTGGGGATCGGGGACATCGAGGATTGCATCATCGCCTCTGTGGTACCCCCGGTGTTCAACTCTGTCCATACCGGTGTGATGAAGATCATCGGAAAGCAGCCCATGGTGGTGGGCCCCGGTCTGAAGACGGGCCTCAATATCCATGTGGACATTCCTTCCCAGGTGGGTGCCGACCGCATCGTGGCGGCGGTGGCTGCCCTGGGTGAGTACAAAGCGCCCCTGGTGCTCATTGATCTTGGCACTGCTACCACTGTGGAAGTGGTGGAGCCGGAAAATGTGTACATGGGTGGTCTGATCTTCCCGGGCATGATGGTGTCCCTGGATTCGCTGACCAGCCGCGCGGCCCAGCTGCCCGGTATCAGCCTGGATAAGCCCAAGAGTGTCATCGGCAAGAATACCGTCGATTGTATGCGCAGCGGCATGATGTACGGCACCGCCTCCATGCTGGACGGCCTTATCGACCGCATCGCTGAGGAGCTGGGACATACCTCCACCATCATCGCAACCGGCGGCCTGGCCCAGTTTGTTACACCCCTGTGTAAACACGAGATCATCCTGGAGAAGGAACTGCTGCTGAAGGGCTTGAATATTCTCTATAAGAAAAACAAGAGATAAAGATAATAAATCATAAGAGCAGATGTGCAAGACAAAATTCTTGCATATCTGCTCTTTTTTGCGTTGATTTGTGGAACAATGAAATAGTCAGATAGAGGTTGAATGGGCGATTATCAATCGCCTGCGGGTTGTCAATGACCACCTCTACGTTCATTTATGACCTGCTTCAAAATATAGCGAAGCAGATGTGAAAGATATTCCTGCGTTGTTGGAAAGTTTGCTCCACTGCCTGCATAGTCTTGGGTAGGAGTGATACATATGAACTGTGCATGGAACGAACTACTATCCATTTTACCCCTGCGGCTGCGGTCGGAGGTGGACAGGTTGGGCAGGGAAGTGGCCCAGGAAATCCGCCTGCGGGCTGGAAAACCGCCTGAACTGATCCTGCCTGGCAAGGCTCTGATCTTAAACCACCTCATCAATGCCGACGACCTGCATTTTGTGGTCAATACCGCCTGCCATTACTCGCCCTGGACCGCCGCTACCGCAAAAAAAGGCTATATCACAGCCCCCGGCGGCCACCGGATCGGTCTTTGCGGTGAGGTTACCATGACAAACGGCGCCATGACCGGCTTCCGGGTCATCCGCTCGGTGAACATCCGCATCGCCCGGGATTTCCCCGGTATCGGGTCGGACCTGGCAAATTTGGGCGGCAATCTGCTGCTGCTTGGCCCGCCGGGCAGCGGCAAGACCACCCTATTGCGGGATTTGATTCGCTGCCGGGGGCAAAAGGAGCAGATGGCGGTGGTGGACGAGCGGTGCGAACTCTTCCCCAAGGGCCTGGATGACGGCGGCCGGGTGGACATCCTCACCGGCTGCCCCAAACATCAGGGCATTGAAACGGTGCTGCGGACTATGGGCCCCGAGACCATTGCGGTGGACGAAATCACCGCCGCAGCCGATTGTGATGCTCTGGTGCAGGCCGGCTGGTGCGGTGTGCGATTGCTGGCTACGGTCCACGGCGCAGACCGCCAGGATCTATTCGGCCGCCGGGTGTACAAGCCAATTTTGGACAGTGGCCTCTTTGATACCCTGGTGATCCTGGACCGGGACAAGTCCTTCCGGACAGAAAGGATGAACAAATGACGATAAAAATCCTTGGCGCTATTTTGATTTTTACGGCCTGCGGCGGCATGGGCCTGTCCCTGGCAAATGCCCACAGGCAGAAAGAACGGCAGCTGCAGCAGCTCATTTCCGCTGCCCGCTTCATGGCCTGCGAGCTGCAGTATCGACAGACACCGCTGCCCCAGTTGATGCGGTTTTGTGCCGACGAAACATCCGGGCATTTGGGCCGTGTTTTTTCTGATTTGGCCTGGGAGCTGGAGCAGCAATTGGCTCCGGATGCTGCCTGCTGCATGGCGGCGACAGTGGAGAAAATGCAGAAATTGCCAGCTGTTATCCAGGAAAAACTGCTGCTTTTGGGCCGTACTTTGGGAAGGTTTGACCTTTCGGGTCAACTGTCGGGTTTGGAAGCGGTGGCTCAGCTTTGCCAGCGGGAGCTGGACGGGCTGTTGCTGAACCGGGAAGCCAGACTGCGCAGCTATATGACCCTGGGGCTTTGCGGTGGCCTGGCCCTGGTGATCCTGTTTGTTTGACTATGGAAATTGATTTGATCTTTAAAATCGCAGCGGTGGGCATCATCGTGTCGATCCTTAACCAGGTGCTCTCCCGGACCGGCCGGGATGAGCAGGCCACCATGACAACCCTGGCAGGTCTTGTGGTTGTACTGATGATTGTGGCGCAAAAGATCGCCGACCTCTTCGATCTTGTGAAAACCTTATTTGATTTTTGATGGAAAAGTTTTACCTTGCGGTGGCTACATGCTTGCTGACCGCAATCCTTGCGGTGGTGGTGCGTCGGCAAAATGGGGAGATCGCTGCCTTGCTTGCCCTGTGTGGCTGTTGCTTACTGGGGGTACTGGCCTTGGCCTTCTTGTCGCCGATCCTGGCCTTCTTGCGCTCCCTGCAGCAGTTTGGCTCCCTCAGTGGGGATATGCTGGCCATCCTCCTAAAGGTTACCGGCGTGTCCCTGACCACGGAAATCGCTTCCAATGTCTGCATGGATGCCGGCAACAGCGCCCTGGCCAAGAGCCTGCAACTGCTGTCGGCGGCAGTCATTTTGTACCTTTCGCTGCCTATGTTCCAGGCCCTTTTGGACCTGGTGGAAAGGATCCTGGGTGGCCTATGAAAAAGTGGTTACTGCTTGCTTTTCTGCTTTTTTTCCTTGCGGTCCCGGTGTCTGCCCAGGATTACACCACCCCACCGGAGCCGGATTCTGTGGCAGGACTCCTTCCGGAGGACCGGGACAGCTTCGGCGAGGGACTGCGCTATGTCCTGCGCTCGGCCCTGGCCACTCTGCAGCCCAGGCTGAACGCCTGTTTGGGTATTTCGGCAGCAGTGATGGGATCGGCGCTGCTGATCTCGGTGATTGCCACTCAACAGACAAAAGCAAAAGAAACCGTGCTTTTGGTGGGAACCGTGGGCATTGCCTGTCTGCTGCTGAGCCCTGCCGATACCCTGGTGGTCACCGCTGCCGACACCGTTGATCAGATCAGCGCCTACGGGAGACTCCTTTTGCCGGTGCTGACAGCGGCCCTTGCCGCCCAGGGTGGAAGTACAACCTCGGCGGCCCTCTATACGGCCACTGTGGCCTTCGATGCGCTGCTGACGAGCCTGATCTCCAACCTGCTGATCCCTATGGTCTACATCTACCTGGTCCTTGCGGTGGTCCAGGCAGCAGTGGCAGATGATACCATGAAGCGGATCCAGGCTATGGTCAAAAGCGCTATGATCTGGACACTGAAGACCCTTCTGTACGCTTTCACCGGCTATATCGGTATCACCGGTATCGTCAGCGGCACCACCGACCAGTCCTTGCTGAAGGCTGCCAAACTGACCATTTCCGGCGCTGTCCCCGTGGTGGGGAGCATTCTCTCTGATGCTTCCGAAGCGGTGCTGGTCAGTGCCGGGCTGGTGAAAAATTCGGTGGGGATTGGTGGCATGCTGGTGGTCATCGCCATCACCATCGTGCCCTTTCTGCAGATCGGCCTGCAGTACCTGGTCATGAAGCTGACGGCGGCGATTTGCGGCCTGTTCTGTGAGAAAACGATTACAGACCTGATCGGTGATTTTTCCGGGGCAATGGGGTTTCTGCTGGGCATTACCGGTGCGGTGTGCCTGATCTTTTTGATCTCACTGGTTTGTTTTATGAAAGGAGTGGGATAATCCTGGCGCTGAAAGAATATCTATTGTCTGTCACCGCTGCAGCCCTGGTGTGCGCCCTGGTGCGTCGGCTGCTGGCCGGAAAGGGCAGTGCGGAGGCCATGGGCAAGATCCTGGCCGGTATCTTTATGATCCTAACGGCGCTAACACCCTTGACGCAGTTTCGTCTGCCGGAGCTTTTGGAACTGCCCTTTTCCGGGGATTCCCAGGCTGCCGTTGCTCATGGTGAGGAGCTGGCACAGAAAGAACTGGCAGCGGGTATATCCGATCGGGTGGAGGCATATATCTTAGAGAAAGCAGCCGCAATGGGGGCCTATCTTACGGTGGATGTGGTGCTGTCCCATGACCCGATCCCGGTACCGGTGAAGGTTTGCCTGCAGGGAAGTATCTCCCCTTACGCCAGGCAGAAATTACAGACCATGATCCAGACGGATCTGGGAATCAATAAGGAGAACCAAGTATGGACATAAAAGCAATCCCCGGTAAGCTCCCCCAGTGGCTGAAAAAATATCGTTATCCAATTTTGGTGCTGGCCCTGGGCCTGGTGCTGATGGTTCTGCCGGGCCGAAACAAAAAGGCTGATATTGCCCCTGTTGAAAAAGCTGCAACAGAGCAAAACGTCAGCCTGTCTGCGGAACTGGCCAATATCCTTGGCAGGATCCGGGGGGTAGGGAAGGTGGAGGTGATGCTGACGGTGAAAACGGGACAGACTACTATCTACCAAACCGACGAAGACATTGTCACTACAGAAACCGGCTCCACCGTCCGCAAAGAAACGGTGATCGTCACAAATTCTGACCGGCAGCAGACACCGCTGGTGATGCAAATGCTGCCTCCGGAATATCTGGGCGCCGTCATTGTCTGCCAGGGGGCCGACGATGTGCAGGTGCGCCTGGCGGTGGTGGAAGCGGTGTGCAAGGCTACCGGCCTTGGGGCGGATAAGATTTCGGTACTGAAAATGAAATGATGAGGAGGATCATTATGAAAACGAGGAAAACCTGGAAGAAAAACCTGGTGGCTGCCGGTATTTTGGTCACCGTTTGCTGCGGGATCTATATTAACTGGCGCTATACCGGCAACCAGGTCCAAAACCTGGATCAAATGCTGGATTCGGATAAGGTGATGTCCGACAACCTCCTGGACCTGGGGGAGGATAGCCAGGTCAGCGGCGACAGTGATACCATCACCGATTATTTTGCTGCTGTCCGACTGTCCAGGCAGCAGGCCCGGGACAGCGCCATCACCCTGCTGCAGGAGGCCATGTCCTATGGCGACGAGACCCAGCAGGAGGCAACCAATGCCCAGCTGGAGCAGATCATTCAGACGGCCTTGACGGAAGCACAGATCGAGAGTCTCATCATCGCCAAGGGCTATGCCGACTGCGTGGCCTATATGACGGATACCGGCATTTCCATTGCGGTGGCATCCCCAGAAGGAGGACTGCAGCAGAGCGATGTGGCGCTGATCACCGATATCGTCCTATCCCAAAGCGAACTGTCCGTACAGGACATCCGGGTCGTCGAGGTACTGTAAGCCGAATACGGTTGCATTTTGGCATCCATTGTGCTATTCTGTATCTATCGGAAACAGATTTTCCGAGGAAAGGATGAACACAATGAATAATCAGAAACTTCTCTGCCTGCTGCTGGCTGTCCTGCTTGTGGCGCTGGCCGGCTGCAGCGGTCAAAGCGGTCATCCCGGCGGCACCGTGACGCCGGTACCGTCCACCACCGCACCCACCCAAACCACTGCACCCAC
>JAZUBW010000098.1:0-14029 GCA_045638785.1 Faecousia sp. | reverse complement strand
CCCGCTGCAGAAGCAGCGGGCGGTTTTTATGCCAGCAGGGCATCGGATACCAGCATCACACAGAAGCCCGCCAAAAGGGCGTAGGTGACGCCGGAGGCATCCTCGTGGGCGTGGGTTTCGGGGATCATTTCGTCGCTGATGACGTAGAGCATGGTACCGCCGGCAAAGGCCAGGGCAAAGGGCAAAATGGCGGAGGCCAGGCTCACGGCAAAGAAGCCAATTAGGGTGCCCAGCACCTCCACAAGGCCGGTGATCATGGCACAGACGAAGGTCTTTTTCGGGCTGATGCCGGCGGCCAGCATGGGGCCGATGATCACCATGCCCTCCGGAATGTTCTGCAGAGCGATGCCGCCGGCGATCATCAGCGCCTGGGCATTGTCGCCTGCGCCGAAGCTGACACCGGCTGCGATGCCCTCAGGCAGATTGTGAATGGCGATGGCCAAAACAAACAGCAAAACCTTGCTGAGGTTAGCGTTGTTGTGATTTTCGATGTCGACACCCACCAGCCGGTGCAGATGGGGCACCAGTTTATCCACCAAATTCAGGCAGAATGCTCCTGCAAAAACGCCGATGATTGTAATGACGATGCCGTACTGGCCGCCGAATTCCACCGACGGCAGGATCAGGCCCAGCACTGCCGCAGCCAGCATGACACCGGCAGCGAAGGACAGCACCATATCAGAAAATTTGTGGGAGATTTTCTTAAAGGCGAAGCCCAGCAGCGAGCCGAACATGGTGGCGCCGCCCACACCCAGGGCGGTCAGAAAGACAATTTTCAATGGTCAAACCTCCTTAGGAGCCATGCAGTGCTTTCAGCTTCTTTTCATCCAGGATCTCGATGGTGCCCCGGGTCAGCCGCACCATACCTTCGCTCTGGAAGTAGCGTAGCATCCGGGTTACCACCTCACGGGCGGTACCCATGTGACTGGCGATTTTTTCATGGGTGATTTTTAGACTGGCACCGCCTTCAATGGCGCTTTCCTCCAGCAGAAAGGCCGCCAGCCGCTTGTCAAAGCTTTTGAACATGATCTGCTCCATCAGCCACATCAGCTCGGAGAAATTGGTACTCAGCAGATTCCGGGCGTAGTTGGAAACCGCCAGGGATTCGTCCACCAGATTTTTGAACAGACAGGCGGGGATGCTCCAAAAACAAGAGTCCTTTTCCGCTTCGATCATCACATTAAACTGCAGATCCGGCATGACACAGCTGGCGCTGAGTAGGCTGGAGTCATAGGGAAACAGGCGGCTGATGGTGATTTCCCGGCCGTCCTCGGAGAGAATGTAGGCCCGCAGCTGGCCGGTTTTGACCATCACAAGGCCCAGACAATCGGCGCTGCTGTCGTGGATGTGGGTGCCGAGCTTGACCTGGCGATATTCGATGACCTGGGCGACCCGTGCCTGTTGATCCGGTGTCAGCTTATCCCATATAGGAAAGTATTCCGCAAATTCCATAAATATCCCTCCTGTGGGTACACTTTTTTGAAATATTATGCCATATCCGCCGCGGTTTGTCAATTAGCCCCGCCACGGTCCGGAAGTGACAAATTGTGGTTTGCGGGCAAAGGAAAGGGCCACGGCTTTGTGCCGTGGCCCTTGTTTGCGGGGAAGGAAATTACTTGATGAACAGGCCGGTGATCCGCATATTGCTGCCAATGTTGCAGACCTCTTCCACGCTGCCGACGCTCAGGCTGATGGTGCAAAGCGTGGAGGTGGCCACTGCGCCGGTGTAGCCGGGCGTGCCGATGTACTCGGTACGCATGTCGCGGATGGCGTAAACCTCGCCGGTCAGGGGATCCTCGATCATGCTGCGGCCGCCATTGAAGTCGCCCCAGTATTCGGGACAGACAGCAACGCCGGTGGCATCACCGAAGATGGGATCGATCCGGGTGACCATACCGGTGATATAGCCGTTGATGGTCCACAGATAACCGCCGCGGTACAGCAGGTTGGTGGGACGCAGGCTCATGCCGTCCACCAGGGCGTCTTCCATAATGATGTTTACGATCTCGCCGGTCTCCATATCCAGTTCCACGAACTTGTAGGAGAAGGAGTCGCGCCAATCGGAAACATGGCAAGCCAGCATGACACCGTACATGGTGGTGACGGTATTGCCCCAACGGTTGGTTTCGGAGCCGTAGGTCATGTCGATCATCTGATAGGGGATGCCGTCCACATAGTAGATCTGGCCGTTGTGGGAATTGTCCCAGGCCTCCAGGCTGGTGACTTCGCCGTGGATACCCTCGCCCAGCAGGGTGCGCTGGAAGGTTTCGGTATCGATGGTGTAGAAGTAGCCGTCCTGGTCGTAGGCGTACAGCACGCCGTTGATGTACTGTGCGGAGGTGATGGGACTCAGACCCTCAGCATCGGCCCAGGTGGCAAGGATCTTGCCGTCGAAACCGAAGCGGACCCAGGCGTTGCTCAGCTCGTCGTAGCCGTAGAAGAAACGCTCCTCAGCGGTGACGGTGATGGTGATGGTGTCGGAATTGCCCTTGGCATCGGTGGCGGTGATCTCTGCCACGCCGACGGAAACGCCGGTGACCACGCCGTTTTCGTCCACGATGGCCACGGTCTCGTCACTGGAGGTCCAGATCAGAGTCTGGTCCACGGTGGAAACGGAGATGGGCAGGACCACAGCTTCGATGGCCAGGGTGTTGCCCACAGCCACGGTGTCAGTTTCGTTCATGGATACGCCGGTGGGATCCACCACCTCGGGGATGTCGATCTTGAAGGTGGGCACGGAGAACAGACCGCTGACCACACATTCGGTGGTGCCGATGGAACGGACCTTGCCGGACTTGGTGTCAACGGCATAGACCTGACCGCCCACAGCCCAGTAGAGCTGATCGTTGTTGTAGTCATAGGTCAGAGCCTGCAGGTAGGGGCTGCTGCTGACGCCGGGGCCCACGGACCGCAGCTCGCCGGTGAACTTATCCATGGTGTACAGTTCGCCGTAATCGTCGGCAACAAAGACGGTGCCGGCATCGTCGATGGCCATGGCCACCAGCATAGCGCCGGTGTCATTGTCAGCCACCAGGGTCATTTCCATGGTGACGGGATCCATCTGGAACAGGGCGCCGGACAGGGTGTCGGTGTTGGCAATGGCGTACAGGGTACCGGTGGTGTAGTCGAAGGCCATGGCACGGACCATCATATCCATTTCACGCACGATGTTGTAGGTGAAGTTGGAGGGATTGATGGTCAGGGCGTAGTAGCCGCCCAGGTTGTGGTGACCAACGGCGTAGACCAGGCCGTCATAGTAGGCGGCGGCATAGATGGTCAGATCGTATGCATTCTCGTGCATCCAGGCAAAGTTGGACACGTTGGAGATGGGCAGTCTGGCCCAGGACTCCAGCGGCACACCTTCCACCAGGTTGGCCTGCATGAAGCCGTACAGGTAGCCGGGGTTCTTGACCACTTCGATGTTGGTGGAGGTGGACAGGCCAGAGGTGGTCTCGGTGACGGTCAGCACGGTCTGGCCAATGGCAAGGCCGGTGACGACGCCCTTCTCGTCCACCTTAGCGATGGATTCGTCTTCCACAGAGAAGACAAACTGACCGGCGGCATTCCAGGGATCCAGGGTAGGCACGATCTTTACGGTCTCGCCCTGGGCCACGCTGTAGCTGGGATCCAGGATGATGGCGGTGGGCACTGCGGCGGGCACATCGGGCTCATCGTTCATGGGGATGGCCAGTGCCAGCACGGTACCGGCAGCGCCGCGGATCTGACCCAGACCGATGACTTCCACATTCTCCATGTCGGAAACATCCACCCAGTGGAGTTTGTCGCCGTTGGTGTACAGCAGGCCGCTGTTGCGCTCGGACCAGACCATGGCATCGCCGTTGGGGCCGTAGTCTGCGAAGCCAACGAAGGTGGTGACGTTGGTGATGGTGTCATTCTCGTCCAGGTTGAAGCGCACCAGGGTGTTCTCGTAGTCCTCGTTGCTGCCGTTGACATAGAAGTTGCCCTCGTAGTCAATGGCCAGGGCGCCGGAGCAGTTGGTGTACTTACCCTTCAGGTCGGAGTAGGGATAGATGGAATCCAGGTTGGTGACATTCAGGGTGGCACCGGTGCTCATGTTCACCCGGATCAGGTTGAAGCTCAGGGTGTAGTTCCAGTTTTTGTCGTAGGACGCTGTTCTGGTCAGGCCGTACAGGAAGCCGTCGGCGTAGTTGAAGGCCAGAGCGGTGGTCTGACCCTCGAAGGAGGCCAGCAGCTCGCCGTGGAGGGTACGGGCATCCAGCTTGTAGAGGTTGGTGGTGTAAATGGTGTTGTAGTCAGCGTCATAGCTTTCCTTCACAGCAGCCACGTACAGGAAGCCTTCACGGAAGGCGGCGGCCTTCACGGTGCCGTCCAGATCCATGGCGTCGGCGACCTGGTTGGCTTCGCCGGGACGGCCGGCATCCAACAGCAGCCAGTAGTCACCGGAGTGGCCGAACAGGGTGCCGTCCACAGAGGAAACGTTGATGACGCATTCGACGGTGAAACCGTCGCAGGCGGCGGTAACGATGGTCTTGCCCTTGCCGGTAGCCACCACCATGCCGTGCTCGTTGACGGTGGCGATGCTCTCGTCAGCGCTGGTCCAGGTGATGGTGCCCAGCTCTGCGTTGTAGGGCTGTGCCATGGTGAACAGGGAAGCGGTGTTGCCCACATTCAGATACAGTTCGTTCTGACGCAGGACGATGCCCTCCAGCTGGGCGGCAGGAATGATATCCCGACCGCAATCGTAGGGCTTGAACAGGCCGCACAGCTCGCCGTTGTTCTCGGTGTAGGTCATGCCAACGATGGAGCCGCTAGTCTTATCCATTTCGATGAAAGCGGCCTGGCCGACCTTGCCCTGGTAGGCAGCCCAGTACAGGGTGTTGGTGGCGTGGTCAACAGTCATGGACTGGGTGTAGGAGGCGGGCATATACTTGGCCTCTTCCTGCGTTACGCAGGTAGCCATGAAGCTGCCGAAGCCAAATTCGGGAGTGGTTTCTGCGGGGGTCTTGTCGATGGTGTAGAGCTTGCCGTTTTCGTAGTTGATGGCATACAGCACACCGTCGTTGTCGCAGGCCAGGGTCAGAGCCAGGAAGGGCTCGTCGGTCTCGGGGAAGATCTTACCCAGAACGGTCACATTGCCGGTTTCCAGATCCAGCTTCAGCAGGATGTTGATCTCACCCTCGGGGAAGTAGTCGTTCTCCAGGGCATTGGCCAGGATGTACATGGTATCGGAGGTGTAGTCATAGGCCATGTCCAGGGCCAGCATCTTCAGGGGGAAGTAGGTCTCGCTGCGGCCAGGCCATTCGTAGACGGTCTGGTTCATGGCGCGGTCGCTGCCGAAGGGAACCCGATCCCAGGAGCCGGCCTTCATGACGAACAGGTTGTTGTATCCCTGATCGCCGGCCTGGGCGCCGAAGATGTAGCCGTCCACATACTCAGCGGCAAAGACGGTGGCTTCGCCGGAGTCGGGCTGGGAGGTGTGGTTGATCATCTTGTCGGCGGTGTAGAAGGACTGCCAGCCGTTGTAGGCATCGGTGGCAGCGATGCTGTCCTGGTAGGTCACGGTGCTGTATCGGCGGAAGGCATAGAACTCGTCCTCGTTGAGGCCGGAGTTGCCCACATTGGACAGCTCATAGTAGGTTTCGTTGCAGCCGTAGTCGCACAGGACCACCTGGAAGGTAGAATCGTAGTCGGTGATGTCCAGGGTGATGGTGGCGCTTTCACCGTCGACACCCTCGACCTTTTCGTTGACATGCAGGTAATCGTAGGAGCCGCCACCCTGGGTGGTGGTGACCACGGCTGCGATGTCATAGTTATCTTCGATGCGGAAGGTCACATAGTTGCGGCCGTCCTCGGTAAAGTAACGCAGGGTGTCCAGATCCATGGTGGGTGCCTTCAGGTCGATGACCACGGGCACTTCGATGGTTTCGTCGGCCCAGTCTGCCTCGGGCAGGGGCTGACCGTTTTCGTCTACCCGCATGTTGTCCAACTCGCCGTCATCCAGGAAGGCCCGGATGGTCAGGGTCAGATGCTGCAGGTCTTCTACCATCAGCTGGCCCTTTTCGTCGAAGAAGGTGAAGGGCTCCAGACCGCCGTCGCCGTAAACCAGGGGCATGGCCATGCCGTATGCGGGCCAGTAGTAGCTCTTGCGGGCGTAGGCGTAGTATTCGTAGAACAGCTCTTCGCCGGTGGCGTCATCGGTCCAGGTGAAGTCCAGCATTTCGGCCGAACGCATCATAGAGATGTAGATCTCGGGCACATAGTCGAAGTAGTTGTCGCCGTTGGGGGACAGGACATTGTGCTCGAAGGAGTAGGGATCTTCCGCCAGGTAGGGGTTCATACCCAGGCCGGTGTAGCTGGTGCCGCCGCCCAGGGTAGCGAAGATCACGTGCATGTAGCGGTTGTATTCGATGGTCTCTTCGTCCTCGTAGTACCAGCCGGTATCGAAGATGGGAGCCTCATTCCAGCCGCCATAGAAGCCCATGAAGGGCAGGCTCAGGTCGATGCCCTCTTCGCTCTCGGCGTAGGCACGGACAAAGCCGTCCACATAAGTGCCGTTTTCGTAATGGGCATCCATGTAAGCCATGTCTTCCTCAGACAGCTGGATGGAGACCTTCACGGTGATGGAGCCGTTGGCAGGCACGGTGACGGAGGTGGCGCTTTCCAGGCTATCCTGCAGCAGCAGGTACAGGGCCTGGGCGTCCATGGTGTTCACGGCCTCGTCGCCGTTCAGGTCCATGGCAGCGACGATCTCTTCCAGACCGTTGACGGCGTCCAGCATGTACTGCACATCGTCCATGTCGGTGCGGCCGTCGTTGTTGAAATCGTACTCGGCATACAGATCGGCGTCCAGGATCTGGAAGGTCACGTCGCCGGTCAGATTCTTGCCGGTTTCGCCGAAGAACTCCAGGCCGGGCAGCTCATCGATCACAGCGTACTGGTCGGTCAGCAGCATGCCCTCCAGGGTGTAGGTCTGCTCGGTGCCGGTCAGGTTGTTCATATCGAAGGTGAAGGTGAATTCGCCGGTGCGCTCCGGGTCATCGCCCAGAGAAGCCTTGGGGGTCAGTTCGCCGGTGGCCTTCTGCAGGCTGGTCAGATAGACAGGGGAGGTGATGGCGCGGTAGATATTGGCATAACCGGCGCCCTGCTTTCTGGGGGAATAGAGAATGCCGTTGGGATCCAGGATGGGCTCGGCGGTACACATGATGAGGGATTCGACGATGGCGTGATACTGGGCATCCGTCAGGTCGGGGTACACATCATGCAGGTACTGCAGCACCAGGGCACCCATACCGGCGATGTGAGGACAGGCCATGGAGGTACCGCTCATGGTGCCGTAGGTGCCGTCCTGGGTACAGGAGTAGATGTTGCCACCGGGTGCGGTGACATCGGGCATCAGCTGCAGGTCGGGGGTAACGCCCCAGCAGCTAAAGTCGCTCATCAGGCCTGCGTTCATGCTGGGAACGCCGGTCTCGGCGGTGATGGGCAGAATTTCCATCTGGCCCACGCCGTCAACGGCGGCCTCAATCATCTTGGCACCGTCGGCCTTGGAGATGAAGACATTGGGCAGGAAACCGCCATCATACATGCTGATGTAGTTGCCTTCCTCATTGTTGTAAACGATCAGGCCGGCAGCGCCTGCGTTGTAGGCGCTTTCCTGCTTGACCACGAAGTTCACGGCGTCGCCGCCGCCACGGGAAACCAGGGCGATCTTTCCGGTGACATCCAGGCCTTCATAGTCGGCGGCACTGCCGTAACCGGGAACCACCACGTATTCCATGGGGCCTTCCAGACCAAAGAAGGTGAAAGTCACATCCACGAAGGGGATCTTCATGTCGCCTACGTTAAAGTAGTTCATCATCACATGGGTGTTCTCAACGGAAGCGACGGTGGTGCAGGAGATGTAGGTGCCGGGGGAGGTCACCAGACCGATGTCGGGATCGGAGGTGTAGTTCAGGTTGGTACCCTGGGCGTTGCCGCTGGCAGAGGAGGCAGAGTTACCGGCTGCCACGGCCAGCAGGATGTCATTGTCCAGGATTCTGCCGAAGATCTCCTGGATCAGCACATGATCCTCGGTGAAACCGGCAGGGGAACCGAGGCTCATGTTGATGACATCAATGTTCAGCAGGATGCTGTCTTCGATGGCGGCCAGGATATCGTCAGCAAAGGCACCGCCGTTCTGGCCAAAGAGCTTCATGACGATGATCTGGGCATCAGGTGCCACACCCACAACGGGGGTGGAGTCCAGGCGGTTGGCGGCAACGGTGCCGGCAACGTGAGAGCCGTGGTCGCCCTGCTGGTCGTAGTCATGGGTAATGTCCAGGCCTTCGTCCACATAGTTGAAGCCGAAGGGGACCTTGGGATTGCGGTACAGGTCGTCGGCCTCCAGGGGGATGGCGCTGGTGCGGGAGAACAGATGGTAAGCGTTCAGCTCCGTCAGCACAGCCTCGATATCCTCCATGGTCAGACGGGCGCCCTCGGGGGCATCCACGAAGGAGGGATGGTCGATGTCCAGACCGGTGTCAAGGACGGCAACGGTCATGCCCTTGCCGGTGTAGCCCAGGTCGTGCCAGGTCTGGTTGGTGCCGAAGACCTCGCCGGAGGCAAACATGCTGGGATCAGCGGTCTGCTCCTGGGTGTGGGTTTCGGGTGCGTAGTATTCGCTGCAGACCACGGCCTGCTTCACGCCGTCCAAAGCGTTGATCTGTGCCAGGATGCCGTAGGGCACGGACATGGCCAAACCGTTCAGCGCGACGGTGTAGTTATACTTGACGATGGACTTGCCCAGGCCGGACTGCTGGGCCAGCTTCTCGATGCGCTGGGCCAGGGCGTTCTGCAGGGACTCCAGCTTGGCGGTGTCTGCCTTGACATTTGCGCCCTGTGCGCTGATCTGGCGCTGGGTGTAACCCTGCTCCAGCAGGCAGTCGCCCTCCAGCTCCACCAGAATACGGACGATCTGGTCGGCCGCATAGAGGTTGGCGGTGGTGTTCATGGGAGCGGTGGTCTTCAGGTCGAAGATCTGGTTGAACACCTGCTTGACGGTGCCGGCGAAGGTGTTGTCCTCGCCGCGGATGATGTAGCCGTCGCCGGTGAACAGATCCTCGATGTTTTCCATGATCTGATTGCCGTCCAGACCGTCCTCACCCACCACGATAGCCAGGGTGTTCAGAGGCAGCATGGTCAGCATCATGGTCATCACCAGCAGGACAGACAGGACCTTGTTGACCTGCTGGGCCTTGCCGTTGCGGATCATGGTCACGATCAGTGCGATCAGACCCATGAAGGAGGCAGCCAGAACGGCCACCCACAGCCACATCTTGCTGTTGTCGCCGGTGTCAGCAGCGCCGCCTGCCTTCTTCAGGGCAGCCATGGCGTCTTCCAGAGCCTTGGTGGCGGCATCCACTTCTTCCTGAGTGGCGTCGGCCTTGGCCAGCACGGCCTTGCCTTCTGCCAGGGCCTTTTCAACGGCTGCGAAGCTGTCCTCGGTATAGAGCTTCTCATCCAGCTTCTTGGCCTTTTCAATGGCGGCCTTCAGCTTGGAGGTGTCCAGGTCGGAAGCCTCCAGGGCGGCAATGGCGTCCAGAAGGTTCTTGGTGGCTTCGTTGACCGCTTCCTGGGTGGCACCGGGGTCAGCCAGGACGGCCAGGGCCTCTTCCAGGGCCTCTTCCAGATTCTGGTAGCTTTCTTCGGTGTAGTCGGCTGCGTCCACATCGTTGGCTTTTTCGATGGCCTCTTCCAACGCTGTGGTGTCCACGGTAGCATCAAAAGCCAGGGTCACAGTGGCATCTTCCACTTCCACGGCTTCCGTGTTGGTGAAGCAGCCGCCGTTTTCGGCGGTGTAGGTCACAGAACCGGTGCTGCCTTCGCTGATTTCCAGCTTCAGGGTCAGCATCAGAGTCTTTTCGGCCTGCAGGTCGCTGCCGACCCAGGCCAGGGATACGGTGCCGGCCTCCTCGTCGTTTACGCTGCTGACAGCGTAAGCGTCGGTGGTCAGCACTTCCACCAGCGTCAGCACGCTGGCATCATAGGTCACGGCGAACTGGCCGTTGGTGATGCCGGTGCCACCCTGCAGATAGATATCGACAGTCACAGTGCCCTTGCCGTTGCCGACATCCAGCACGAGAGCTGCGTCTGCGGGTTCCGCTGCGGAAACGCTCAGAGCCATGGAGAAGACCATGAGCAGAGCCAGGATGAATGCGAAAATGTTCTTTTTCACGTTGATTCCTTCTTTCCTTTTTGCGTGTGGGTTTTCTATGATACAAAATCGGGATGGCCCTTTCCAAAGCCATCCCGATCAAGTTCCGAGAAACAAAAATTAGTAGGCGATATGTGAACAATCCACAAAGCCTGCAAATTGTTTCTCTTATTATATAGTGAACATGTGCAAAAGTCAACAAAATCCCGGGGAGTGGCGGGGAAAGAATGTAAAGAAACTATGAACAGCCGTGGGCATGAAACAGGAAAACTCCCGGAACGGATGTTCCGGGAGTTGATGTTCAGAATACGCCTGCAGCGTCCAGGAAGATGACGATGAAGGTGATCACAAGGCCGGCGATGCCCAGGCCAATGATCCAGTCCAGCTGCTTGACAGTCAGCGGGATCTTATCGTACCAGCCCTCCTTGGTCTGCTGCCACATGGGCTTGACGGGGGTTTCCTCCTGGGGGGAATTGACTTCCTCCTGAGGAGTAGTAACATCCTTTTCTTCCATTACTTCTTAGCGACGTACTTACGGATGTCCATAGCGACGGCTACGATGACGACCAGGCCCTGGACGATGTAGTTGTAGTTGGGGTCCACGCCCAGGAACTGCAGAACGACCTTCAGCAGCTCGAAGACCAGAACGCCGACCAGGATGCCGCCAACGGTACCGATACCGCCGGTGGTGGAAACACCGCCGATGGTACAGCCTGCGATGGCTTCCAGCTCGTAGGAAACGCCCATGGAGGCGGAAGCGCCGCCGGACTTACCGGTCAGCAGGAAACCGGCAAAGGCATACATAACGCCGGCGATCATGTAGATGTGCATCAGCTTCTTCTTGACGTTGACGCCGGAGACCTCGGCAGCGTTCTCGTTGCCGCCGATGGCGTACATATACTTGCCGTGGGTGGTCTTGTTGTACAGGAACCAGAACAGCAGGCCGAACAGCAGCATGAACAGGATGTAGCCGGAGAAGCCCTTGAACTTGGGGTCGATGACGTTCAGGAACTTCAGGACCTTCCAGTTGAAGAAGTCATTGAAGGACTGCTGGAAGGAGCCGATGGGCTGGGCGTTGGTGTAGATCAGGTTGATGCCGTAAACGATGGTCTGGATACCTAGGGTGGCGATGAAGGGCGGCACCTTCAGGTGGGCGACGATGGTACCGGTCAGCAGACCGATCAGGGCGCCGATGACGATGACGATCAGCAGCACGACGATCATGTTCATCTCGGGCAGCCAGGTCAGCAGACGGCCGGTGTAGTCGATACGCTGCATCATAACACCGGTCAGGGTAGCAGCCAAAGCGGCCTGACGGCCGGCAGACAGGTCGGTACCCTTGGTGATCAGACAGCCGGAAACGCCCAGAGCGATGAGGAAACGGATGGTGACGTTGCTCATCAGGTTGTTCAGGTTATTCAAAGAGAAGAAGTTGTCGATGGTCAGGCCAACGGGGATGCAGACCAGCACCATCATTACAACGATGGGGTTGCCCTTGATATAGCCCCAAATGTACTGCCAGATACTCTTTTTGGTTTTCATATTGTGGTATCCTCCTTATACGGTCTCAAACTGGGTGGCCAGTTCCATAATGTTTTCCTGGGTGGCATTCTCACCTTCGACGAAGCCGGTGACGCGGCCATCGCACATGACCATGATCCGGTCAGACATGCCGATCAGCTCCGCCATTTCGGAGGAGATCATGATGATGCTCTTACCGGCACGGGCCAGCTCTTCGATGATGCAGTAGATCTCATACTTGGCGCCCACGTCGATGCCGCGGGTAGGCTCGTCCAGGATCAGCACATCGGGATCATTGGCAAGCCAGCGGCCGATCAGCACCTTCTGCTGGTTACCGCCGGAGAGGGACTTGATCTGGGTCTTGCTGGAGGGGGTCTTGGTGTTCATCTTTTTGATGTTGTCCTGCACCAGCTCTTCCACCTTCTTGTTGTTCAGGCAGAAGCCGTAGTCCAGATACTTCTTCAGGGAAGCGATGGAAATATTATCGGCAATGCTCAGCACGCCCATGATGCCGGTGGCACGGCGGTCTTCCGTCAGCATGGCGATGCCGTTGTCGATGGCGTCCTTGGGCCGCTTGATGGGCAGCTCCTTGCCCAGGTACTTGATGGTACCGGTGGTGTGGGAGCGGATGCCGAAGAGGCCTTCCATCAGCTCGGTACGCTGGGCGCCCACCAGGCCGCCAACGCCGAGAATTTCGCCCTTGCGCAGGTTGAAAGACACATTACGGAAGGAACGGGGGTTGATGGAGGTGAAGTTTTCCACTTCAAACACCACCTCGCCGGGTACATTGTGGCGCTCGGGGAACAGATTGGTCAGGTCACGGCCCACCATCTTGGAGATGATGAAGTCGGTAGTCAGCTGTCTTGCGTCCCAGGTGCCGATGTACTGGCCGTCACGCATGACGGTGACTTCGTCGGAAATTCTCAGAATTTCGTCCATCTTGTGGGAAATGTAGACGATGGAAACACCGTCGGCCTTCAGGTCCTCGATGATGCGGAACAGGGCTTCGACCTCGTTGGCAGTCAGGGAAGAGGTGGGCTCGTCCAGAATCAGCACCTTACAGTTGGCGGAAACGGCCTTGGCGATTTCAACAGACTGCATTTGGGAAACGCTCAGTTCGCCCAGCATCTGCTTGGGGTCAAACTCCATGCGGACCTTCTTCAGCAGAGCTGCGGTGTCGGCATACATCTTGTCGTGGTCGACGACGGGGATGAAGCCCAGCAGCTTCTTCATGGGATAGCGGCCCAGGAAAATGTTCTCGCCAACGGTACGGGCGGGAATGGGCTGCAGCTCCTGGTGCACCATGGCGATGCCCATGTTCAGGGCTTCCAGGGGGTTTTTGATGTTGACCTTCTGGCCTTCGTAGATAATTTCGCCTTCATCCATGCTGTAAATGCCGAACATACACTTCATCAGTGTGGATTTGCCGGCACCGTTTTCGCCCATCAGCGCATGGACCTTGCCGGGCCGCAGACACAGCTGGGCCTTGTTCAGGGCCTTGACACCGGGGAAGGATTTACAGATGCCGCGCATTTCCAAGCGGTACTCACTCATAGAGCAGACCTCCTCTTCTATGATATAAGACATTTTGCTCTTAGTCTCAGGGGAAGATAAGTGCCTTACCCTCCGCTCAAACGAAGAACCGGGGAAAACCCCTAAATGGGTGGGCCGTTTCCGGCCCACCCACTTACAGTGAATGCGTCAAAAGATTAGTTGAAGTAGTTCTTGTCGACCTTGATGTAGGGAACCCAGTAGTAGTTCTGCAGGGTCTCGCCCTTCAGAGCCTTGACAGCAGCGTCAACAGCAGCGTGGGACTGGCCGATGTGGTCGTTCAGAACGGTACCGGTCATGGTGCCGGCCTTAACCATATCCTGGCACTCCTGCAGAGCGTCAACACCCAGCAGGTAGATGTCCTCGCCGACAGTGCGGCCAGCGGCGGTGATGGCAGCGTAAGCGCCCAGAGCCATGCCGTCGTTGTTGCAGAAGACGACTTCGATGTCGTTGCCGAACTGAGCCAGAGCGTTAGCAACGATCTCCTGACCCTTGGTCTGGTCCCAGTTACCGATCTGCTTGGTCAGTTCGTTGACCTGCAGGCCAGCGTCGGTCAGAGCCTTGATGGAGTACTCGGTACGGTACTGAGCATCGGGGTTCTCGGGGTCACCAACGACCATGACGTAGTTGATAACGCCGTCGCCGTTGATGTCGCCCTTGTTGTCCAGAGCCAGGACGATCTCGCCCTGGTAGGTGCCGGACTGACGAGCGTCAGCGCCAACGTAGCAAACCTTGGGGTTGTTGATGATGCCGGGGTAGGACTCGTCACCATTCTCGCCCAGG
>JAZUBW010000097.1:0-1951 GCA_045638785.1 Faecousia sp. | reverse complement strand
CACCAGGCCCCGGGCGGTCATGGTGGGGTCGCTCTGCAGCTTCTCATTGGCCAGGTTCCAGACCTCCTCGGCGGTCTCGCCGTTCAGGACGCCGTAGTAGCCGAAGTAGCGCTGCAGCTCCAGGTGGCACCAGTGGTACATGGGGTTGCCGATGCACTTGGGCAGAGCCTCGGCGAACTTCTGGAACTTCTCACGGTCGGGGGCATCGCCGGTGATGTACTTCTCCTCGACGCCGTTGCCGCGCATGACTCTCCACTTGTAGTGGTCGCCGCCCAGCCAGACCTGGGTGATGTTCTCAAACTTGCGATCCTCCCAAATCTCACGGGGATTGATGTGGCAGTGATAGTCCAGGATGGGCATCTTCGCTGCGTAATCGTGATACAAGGTCTTCGCGGTCTCGGTGGACAGCAGGAAGTCCTTGTCCATAAACTGCTTCATAGGAAAAACCCTCTTTCATACAAATTCGACCAGGGACAAATGCCCGCATGTCAATCTAAAGATATTATACAAGAAAAGTCAAAAAACGCAACGGGTATTCTGTGGTTTTTCCTGAAAGCATTTCGTATAAATGTGTAAAATCCAGATTTTGGCAGTAAAAGGCGGGGAAAAGTGTCACTTCAGCGCCATCCGACGCAATTGATGGTCTCCACCACCTTCTGCATTTGCAGCCCTGTGGTCAGCTCACAGCAGAGCAAAACCTCCAGCTCGGTGATGCCGGCCACATCTCCAATGGCGATGGACTGATTTTTGGTGTAGAAATCCACATCGGGTCCGCTGAAGTTGACCTTTTTGGAATATTGGGAGCGGTTGATCAGGTCAGTGCGGCCCAGTTCCAGGCCATCGCCCAGGACCACCAGGTCGCATTTGGCCCAGATGTCGGGGCTGTCCCGGAGGATGTCCGGTGTTTCGATGATTATGCGCATTTCGTCGAACATCACCTTACGGCCGTCGCAGCCTATGGAACCGAACTCCACGGAAACGGTGCCGAAGCTCCGGTGGTCCATCAGGTTGTAGAGAAGGTCATCATAGACCTGGCTGGTGTGGACGATGCCGTCCATTCCGGTCAGACGGAAGCTGGCGGTGTAGCCATTGTAGGTGGGCAGGGTGAACGCAGCCTTGTAGCTGGTGCCGTCCCACTGGCATTCCTGCCGGACCACGGTTTCGCCGCCCAGGACGATAAACAGCTCTGCGGTGGCTCCCGCCTCGTGGTAGGCGGGGACACCGCTGAAGACGAAGGTACATTCGTTCAGGTCGGGACTGGGCTGGGCCAGGAAACTGTAATCCTCCAGAACCTGCACGTCCGGCAGTGCAGCGCCCAGGGAGGTGGTCAGATTTGCCACAGACTGACTGATGGATGCCAGGTTCCGGCTGTGGCTGCGGCTGGCATAGAGGGCTGCACCGGACAGTAGGACAGCAATCAGGGACACTGCCGTTACACCCGCCGCCAGGGGCAGGAACCATTTGGGAAGCCGGGGCTTTTCCTGGGTCAGCCGGTCGATGATCTCCCATTCCCGGTTGTTGAAGGTCTGCTCCGGTGCTTCCACCTGAGTTTCATCCGTCTCCACCCCCAGCAGCCAGCCCACACTGACATGGAACAATTTGCTTAATGCGATGAGCTTGTCGACCTCGGGGATGGCGGCATCGGCCTCCCATTTGGAAACGGACTGCCGGGACACCCCCATCTTGTCGCCCAGGTCGATCTGAGACAGGCCCAGTTCTTTTCGTTTGGCAGCGATCCGCTGCCCGATGGTCAGATCATTCATGTTGTTGACCTCCTTCAAAAGATGTATCCGGATGGTCTGAGTATAGCGAAAATCGCCTTCAAATGCAACCAACCGCTCCTTTGCGCCCTGTCAACCGGCAGTTTACATGGGGAAGTTGCATAAAAATGGAAATAGAATTTGTGCAGAGTGAAAAACCGCCCCCATTTTCATGGGGGCGGTCAGAATGT
>JAZUBW010000096.1:0-3519 GCA_045638785.1 Faecousia sp. | reverse complement strand
ATAGCGGCCCGGCTGCGGGCTTCCTTGGTATCATTGCTATGCTGGCCCGGCATTTTGTCAGCCGGGGTGCCCGGACGGCGGGAATAGGGGAAAATGTGCATATCCGCAAAGCCGCATTTTTGGATAAAGGCAAGGCTCTGGAAAAATTCTTCCTCGGTTTCCCCGGGGAATGCCACGATCATATCGGTGGTCACAGCGCAGCCCGGGAAATATTCCTGCAGCAGCGCCACGCTCTCATAATAGCGGGCGGTATCGTACTTGCGCTTCATGCGAGAGAGCACTGTGTCGCAGCCGGACTGCATGGACAGGTGGAACTGGGGGCAGAGATTGGGGTATTTGGCCAATCTTTCGCAGCTTTCCCGGGTGATGACCCGGGGCTCGAGGCTGCCCAGCCGGATGCGGATATCCGGCACCGCCTCGCAAATGGCGGCGATCAGCTCCGTCATGGCGGGTTTTTCCTGCAGGTCAGCGCCCCAGGAGGCGATTTCGATGCCGGTGATGACGATCTCCCGGTAGCCCCGCTGGGCCAGTTCTTTGGCCTGGCTGACTGCCAGATCCACAGGGGCAGAGCGGATGGGGCCACGGGTATAGGGAATAATACAGTAGGTGCAGAAATTGACGCAACCGTCCTGGACCTTCAGCATGGCTCTGGTCCGCTCCTGCAGACCGCCGGCAGGCAGAATTTCAAATTCCCGGCGCCGGAGGGCATTGTCCACCGCCTCCAAAGGTTGCCGGTTTTGCGCTGCCTTCAGCAGCAAATCCAAAAATTCCTGGCGACCCGCACTGCCGCCGATGACATCGACCCCCAAATTCCGCACGGCCTCGGCATCATGCTGGCTGTAGCAGCCGCAGACGGCAATGACGGCATCGGGGTGATTTTTCCGGCAGCGGCGGATGACGGCCCGGTTCTTCTTGTCCGCCACGGCGGTGACGGAGCAGGTATTGACGATGTAGCCGTCGCACACATCCTCCCAGGCGCCCAATTCGTGGCCTTTTTCCAGTAAAAGCCGCTCCATGGCCTGGGTTTCGTATTGATTTGTTTTGCAGCCCAGGGTGTAAAAGGCAAATTTCATGGCGGCACCTGTTTCATCATATAGTTCATACCATTATATAATAAAATTCTCGGTTTGTAAATGGTGTAAATGAGAAGGAAATATTTCCAATTTTGATCCGTCGCCCAATCAGGAGTTAGAAATTAGGAATTCGTTTTTTCCGATCCATGCCGCCTTTCGAAGCAAAATCCCATTTTATTTTCACAATTTCTTCCAAAAATATTGCGTTTTTTGATATTCTATGGTATCATTTTAAGTTGAGAGAATTTTGTATATAGGAGTGCAATTTTATGGCAGCTCAGAAAAATATTCGCAATATCGCCATCATCGCCCACGTTGACCACGGCAAGACCACCCTGGTTGACGAAATGCTGAAGCAGGGCGGTATTTACCGGGAAAACCAGGCCACCCAGGACAGAGTCATGGACTCCGGCGACCTGGAGCGTGAGCGTGGCATCACGATCCTGGCAAAGAACACCTCCGTCCATTACAAAGACTATAAGATCAACATCGTCGATACCCCCGGCCACGCCGACTTTGGCGGCGAGGTGGAGCGTATTCTGAAGATGGTCAACGGCGTCATCCTGCTGGTGGACGCCGCCGAGGGCCCCATGCCCCAGACCCGCTTCGTGCTGCAAAAGGCCCTGGAGCTGGGCCACAAGGTCATCGTGGCCGTCAACAAGGTGGACAAGCCCGATGCCCGTATCCACGAAGTCATGGACGAGGTGCTGGAGCTGCTGCTGGATCTGGACGCCACCGACGATCAGTTCAACAGCCCCACTGTCTTCTGCTCCGGCCGCCAGGGCATCGCATCCTATTCCCCCGACGAACTGGGCAAGGACCTGACCCCCTTGTTTGAAACCATCGTCAACTACATTGATGCACCCCAGGGTGACGAAACCGCACCCCTGCAGATGCTGGTTTCCTCCATCGACTACAACGATTATGTGGGCCGCATCGCCGTGGGCCGTATTGAGCGTGGCACCATCAAGGTGAACCAGGAAGTGACCATTTGCGACTTCCACAACCCCGAGATCAAGCAGAAGGGCAAAGTCGTTGCTCTCTATGCTTTCGACGGCCTGGGCAAGGCTCCCATTCAGACCGCTTCCGCCGGTGAGATCGTGGCCCTCAGCGGCATGTCTGACATCACCATCGGCCGTACCCTCTGCGCTCCCGATACCGTGGAGCCCCTGCCCTTTGTAAAAATCAGTGATCCCACCATCGAAATGACCTTCGCCGTCAATGATTCTCCCTTTGCCGGCAAGGAAGGCAAGTATGTGACCTCCCGTAACCTCCGTGACCGCCTGGAAAAGGAGCTGCTGAAGGACGTTTCTCTGCATGTTTCCGAGCAGAGCAGCGACGCCTTCAATGTGGCCGGCCGTGGCGAAATGCACCTGTCCATTCTGATGGAGACCATGCGCCGGGAAGGCTTTGAGTTCTCCGTGTCCACGCCCCGCGTGCTGACCAAGGAGATCAACGGCAAGCTCTGCGAGCCTATCGAGCGGATGGTGGCCGACGTGCCCGAGGAATGCATGGGCGCCGTCATCGAGAAAATGGGCCGCCGCAAGGGTGACCTGCTGGGCATGACCCCCATGCGCAGCCGCTACCGCCTGGAGTTCAAGGTGCCTTCCCGTGGCCTCTTCGGCTACCGCAGGGAATTCCTCACCGACACCAAAGCCGAGGGCATCATGTCCTCCGTGCTGGCCGACTACGCACCCATGAAGGGTGAGATCGAACGCCGCCTGGTGGGCAGCCTGATCGCCCACGAATCCGGCGAAGCCGTGGCCTACGGCCTGGGCGCTGCCCAGGAGCGTGGCGCCCTGTTCATCACCCCCGGCACCCCCGTGTACGCCGGTATGGTGGTGGGCATCTGCAGCCGCAACGAGGATATGACTGTCAACGTCTGCAAGCGCAAGCAGCTGACCAATATGCGCGCTGCCGGCTCCGACGATGCCATCCGCCTGGTTCCCCCCAGAATCTTCTCCCTGGAGCAGTGCCTGGAATTCCTGGCAGACGACGAGCTGCTGGAATGCACCCCCAAGAGCCTGCGAATCCGCAAGCGCCAGCTGGATCACGGCATCCGCATGCGGGAACTGATGAAGAAGAGAGCCCAGGAACAGGGCTGATCCCTAACACAGAAAGGCTGGAATGACTATGAAACGTGCCATTTTAACCGCTATTGTAACCATTCTGACCATGGTATCAGCCCTGTTCCTGAGCCCGCTTCTTCATCAGCTCACGCATACGGATGCCGTGATCCAGGATGCGCTTGCGGATACGCAGGCTCTTGGGGGTGCATTCCAGCAGCTCATCGTCTGCCAGGAACTCCAGACACTGCTCCAGGGAGAAGACTCTGGGGGGTACCAGACGGATGGCATCGTCGGAGCCGGAGGCGCGCATATTGGTCAGCTGCTTGCGCTTGCAGACGTTGACGGTCACGTCCTCATTGCGGCTGCAGATGCCGACG